>DATEFR010000233.1:0-8953 GCA_035280545.1 Burkholderiaceae bacterium
GCTGCCTACGGGTTTCATCCCCGCCAAGGACCAGGCCCAGTCGCGCGTGACGCTGACCTTGCCGCCGGGAAGCAGGCTGCAGACCACAGCGGCGATGAGCCTGCGCGCGGCGGACCGGATCCGCTCGCTGCCCGAAGTCCGTGGCGTGTTTGCCGCGGTGGGCACCGCAACCAGTGGCGCCGACATGTCGGCCAGCTCCACCAATGACGCCACCGGCGCCACGCTGACCGTCGACCTCGCCCCCAGGGCGCAGCGCAAGCTCACCCAGCCGCAGGTCGAGGCCCGTATGCGCGACCTGCTGCGCGCGCTGCCGGGCGTGCGCGTGTCGGTCGGCAGCGGCGCCAGCGGCAAGACCCTGGATATCACGCTCGCCAGCGACGATCCCGCCACGCTGACCGCGGCCGCCATCAAGGCGGAGGCGCAGTTGCGCACGCTCAAGGGCATCGGCAACGTCACCTCCAGCGCCGCCCTGCAGCGACCGGAAATCCAGGTCAGGCCGGATTTCGCCCGCGCCGCCTCGCTGGGCGTCACCTCGGAGGCGCTGGCCGATGCGGTGCGCCTGGCGACGTACGGCGACTATTCGACCGCGCTGCCCAAGCTCAATCTGCCCGAGCGCCAGATTCCGATCCGTGCGCGCATGGATCCCGCCGTCCGGAACGACCTCGCGGCGGTAGCGCAGCTGCGCGTGCCGGGCAGCCATGGCACGGTGAGCCTCGGCTCGGTGGCCGATGTGTCGATGGGCAGCGGGCCGGCGCAGATCGATCGGCTGGACCGGTCGCGCAACATCACGCTCAGCGTGGAACTCAATGGCCGCTCGAGCGGCGAAGTGCAACGCGAGGCAATGCAGCTGCCGGCACTGAAGAGCCTGCCGGGCGGGGTGCGCCTGGTGGAACAGGGCGAGCTGCAGCACATGGCGGAGCTCTTTCAAAGCTTCGGCCTGGCCATGGCGATCGGCATCTTCTGCATCTATGCGGTGCTGGTGCTGCTGTTCCACGACTTCCTGCAGCCCGGCACCATCCTGTCCGCGTTGCCGCTGGCGCTGGTCGGTGCGCTGTTCGCGCTGTGGCTGACGCACCAGGCGTTCTCGATGCCGGTCGTGATCGGCGTGCTGATGCTGATGGGCATCGTGACGAAGAACTCCATCCTGCTCGTCGAATACGCGATCCTGGCGCGCCGCCAGCGCGGCCTGGGGCGCCTGGAGGCGCTGATCGATGCCTGTCACAAGCGGGCGCGTCCTATCGTGATGACGACGATCGCGATGGGCGCCGGCATGCTGCCCAACGCGCTCGGGCTGGGCGCCGAACCGAGCTTCCGCCAGCCGATGGCGATCGTGGTGATCGGCGGGCTGCTGACCTCGACGGTGCTGAGCCTGCTGGTCGTGCCGGTGGTCTTCACCTATGTCGACGATGTGCTGCAGTGGGGGCGGCGCCTCCTCACGCGCCGCCCGTCGAGCACCGGCCGGCGCGATCCTGCCGTCCAAGCCTGACCATGCGATCGCTTGCCGTCAGCCGGGACGCGGATGGCGTCGTCCAGGTCGAGATGACGCGGCCGCTGATGGACGCGCCGATGATCGGCGAACTGGCCGACACGTTCGAAAGCCTGGGCGACAGCCCCGAGGCCAAAGCCATCGTGTTGTCGGGGCAGGGTGCCGTGTTTTCGACGGGCGTCGATCTGCGGCGCGTGATGCGCGCGAACCAGGGCAGGGCGGAGTGGAGCGTTGCCGATGCCCGTGCGTTCGCCCGCATGTTGTGGCTGATCGAATCGTGCCCGAAGCCGACGATCGCGCGCGTGCACGGGGTGGTGGCGGGCGGCGGCATCGGACTCGTCTGCGCCTGCCAATTCGTCGTGGCGTCCGACGATGCGAGTTTCGCGGCGATCGAGACAGCCTTCGGTGATATTCCCGCCGTGATCCGGCCGTACCTCGTCAGCACGGTGGGCAAGCAGCAGGCTCAGCGTCTCGCGTCGAGCAGCACTCGGGTCGACGCGCATCAGGCCCGCACGATCGGGCTGGTTCAGACCGTCGTCCCCAGGAGCGAGCTGGATGCCGCGGCGAAGGCGCTGGCGACGTTTCTCGGGACCGTCCCCATGCGCCAGATCATCTGAAGCGACGGCACGTCCTTTGCCCTCTGGTCCAGCTGGGACTTGACCCTTGAAGATGCGCTGGTCCGTGCTCGAGCTGTTCGCGTCCTCCAGAATAGGCAAATCAACACCTGGCGATCTTTTCGACTCGTGACCCGCGCCCATCCCGCCCGTCTACACATTCTTCTGGCGCGCGACGCGTCGACGGCGGTCGTCATCCGCCGAGGCCCCAGCCGCCATACCGCGGTCATCGGCTGGGACCGGGCGACCGACCGCTTCGAGGTCGGGCAGTGGCTCTACGGCCGCATCTACGAGCGGCGCTGCGACCTGTCGCCTGACGGCAGGCACCTCGTCTACTTCGCGATGAATGGCCGCTGGGACTCCCGGGCGCGAGGCGCCTGGACGGCCGTCTCCAAGGCGCCGTACCTCAAAGCGCTGACGCTGCTGGCGAAGGGTGACTGCTGGCATGGCGGCGGCCTGTTCGCGTCGAGCAGGGAGCTCTGGGTCAACGATGGCCACGGACACCGGGTCCTCGAGGACGACGCACGCATCCAGCGCACGGCGCCGTATCCGTGGCACGAGTCGTACGGCGGCGAGTGCCCCGGGGTCTACTACGTGCGCCTGCAGCGCGATGGCTGGACCATGAAGTACACGGCGCCGGATAGCGCCGGCGGCACGGTGACGATGTTCGAGCGTCGCATCAACACGCACTGGCGTCTGCGTAAGCTCGCTCACGCCACCGTGCATCACCCGGTGGGCAAGGGGTGCTATTTCGACGAGCACCAGCTCTTCAACGCGCGCACGGAAAAAGTCATCGCGCTGCCGAACTGGGAGTGGGCCGAGATCGATGGTGGGCGCATCGTCTGGGCCGAAGCCGGCCGGTTGCACGTTGGGCGCGTCGAGGGAGAAGGTCTCGGCGGGAGCAAGCTGCTGTTCGACTTCAACCCCATGACCTTCGAGAAGGTTGCCGCGCCCTATTGACGTGAGAAGACGTCACGGACAACTTGGCCGGTAGATCATGAAGCACGGCCGCGCCTCGACCATGTAGGAGCGTGCTCGCAAAGCGTCGAGCGCAGGACCGATCCAACACATCTGGCAGCCGGCCGGGCACGCCAATTGCCCCCATGCGCGAATGCACCGATGAGTCGGCAGCCCTGCATCACCACGCCCCATCACGAACTTGCTGCAAGCCCCTTGAATACCGCCCGATTCGGTCAACGGTCCCCGACCGGCGTTCCAGGTCTGGACGACATCCTGGACGGAGGCTTCATCGCAGAGCGCCTCTATCTGATCGATGGTCGCCCGGGCGCCGGCAAGACGACGTTGGCTCTGCAATATCTACTGAGCGGAGCGGCGCAATCGGAGCGGTGTCTCTACATCACGCTGTCCGAATCGGCGGAGGAACTGAGGGCGAACGCGCGCTCGCATGGATGGTCGCTCGACGCCATCGAGATCTTCGAGCTCATGGCGGAGGACGTCGCGCAGGGCGACGGCGGCCTCGTGATGTACCACCCGTCCGAAGTAGAACTGTCGGAGACGACGCGCAAGGTGCTCGATGTCGTCCGGCGCACACAGCCGCAGCGCCTCGTCTTCGACTCCTTGTCGGAATTGCGCCTGCTGGCGCAGAACTCCTTGCGCTACCGGCGCCAGATTCTGGCGCTCAAGCAGCATTTCGCCGGGGCCGCCTGCACGGTCCTGCTGCTCGACGACCGGACGGCGGAGGGCGAAGACCTCCAGCTGCAGAGCATCGCCCACGGCGTCATCACGCTGGATCATCGTTCCCCCGACTACGGCGCGGCATTGCGCCAATTGCAGGTGCTGAAGTTCCGCGGCAGCGCGTTTCGCAGTGGCTTGCACGACCTGGAGATCGTGCGCGGCGGCATGCGAGTGTTCCCACGCCTGGTCGCCGCAGAGCACGGTCGCTCGTTCGCGCGTGAAAGCGTGCCCAGCGGCGTCGATCGCCTCGACACCTTGCTCGGCGGCGGCATCGACCGTGGAACGGCCACGCTGTTGCTGGGTGCGGCGGGCACCGGCAAGTCGACGGTGGCGTTGCAGTACGCCGCCGCCGCCGCTCTGCGTGGCGAGCATGCCGCGATCTTCTCGTTCGAGGAGGCCGCGGCCATCCTGCTCGACAGGGCGCAGCAGCTGGGCATTCCCGTGCAGGAAGGTGTCGGCCCGGGGCAAATCATCATCCGCCGGCTGGACCCCGGCGAGGTCTTGCCGGGGCAGTTTGCCCATCTCGTGCGCGCAGCCGTCGAGGAAGACCACGCCACCGTGATCATCATCGACAGCCTCAACGGCTACCTGACCGCCATGCCGGAAGAGCGTGCCCTCCACGTTCAGTTGCACGAGCTGATGTCCTACCTGAACAACTTTGGCGTGGCCACCTTCATTGTTGCGGCACAGAACGGCCTGCTCGAATCGCTGCAGGCACCGATAGACGCGAGCTACCTGGCGGACACGGTCGTGCACCTGCGGCTGTTCGAGCACAAGGGCGAGGTCAAGAAGGCCATCTCCGTCCTCAAGAAACGCAGCGGCCGCCATGAGCAGACGATCCGGCAGCTTTGGTTCGACGAGAAGGGCGTCCATCTCAGTGAACCATTGCTGGGGCTGCGCGGGGTGTTGAGCGGCATTCCCACGGAGCTGGATCCACCAGCGCGACCCGGCGCACCGACGCAAAGGGCCGCGGATGCCGGCTGAGCCTGTCGAACCTTTCAGCGAGCGCGTCGTCGTGGCCGCGCCGACGCTCCAGGACGGACTCGTCACGCAGCGCCTGATGAGCGACGTGGGGATCGAATGCTCGGTCGAGCGCGACCTCACCCAGGTCATCGAGTGGATCGAGCGCGGCGCGGGAGCGCTCTTGATCACCGACTTGGCCGCTGCGGACCCGAAGATGCCCGCGTTGATGGCCGCGTTGGACCGGCAGCCGGACTGGTCCGGCCTCCCGGTGATCGCCATCTGCCGGGACGTGGACAAGTCGAGGATCTTCCCGAGTTTCATGGAGTCCATGGCGAACGTCACCGTGGTCGACCGGCCTGTCTCGGTGAGCACGCTGGTCAGCGCGCTGCGAGCGGCGCTGCGCAATCGACGATCGCAGTACCAGATCCGCGATCAGCTGCTGGCGCTGCGACGCGCCCGGGAGGCATTGAGCGCTGCGGACAAGCGCAAGGACGAGTTCCTGGCCACCTTGGCGCATGAACTGCGCAACCCGCTGGCGCCCTTGAAGACGGGTATCGAGCTGCTGCAGAGCACTGCGTCGGGTGACCCGCAGGTGAAGAGCGTGCTTCCGATGATGGACCGCCAGATGACGCATCTCGTCAAGCTGGTCGACGATCTGCTCGACGTGTCTCGCATCACCAGCGGCAAGATCGTTCTGAACCGCGAGCGATTGGATCTGCGCAGCGTCGTCCAGTTGGGACTCGAGTCGTGTGAACCGACGATCACCGCTTCACGGCACCGCCTCGTGGTCCGAATGCCGCCCGAGCCCGTCTGGATCACCGGGGACAGCGCGAGACTCGCGCAGGTCGTCCTCAATGTCGTGGGCAATGCCGCGAAGTACACGCCGGCGGGTGGGCGCATCGAGTTGCGTCTCGAGGCGCAATCATCCACCGCGACATTGACCGTGGCGGACACGGGGCTCGGGATCCCCGCCGACATGCTGGACGCGGTGTTCGACATGTTCACGCAGGTCAATCGCAGCCTCGATCGTTCGCAAGGAGGCTTGGGCATCGGCCTGTCGTTGGTGAAGCGGTTGGTGGAACTGCACGACGGCAGCGTCCAGGTGAGCAGCCCTGGAGGTGAGCGCGGCACCACGGTCGAGATTCGCCTGCCGCTGGCCGAAGCAGGCGAGATCGCCCGGACGATGACCAAGACCGAGCGTGGCAAAAAGGCGGCACCGAACCCGACTCGACAGCATGTTTTGCTCGTGATCGATGACAACACGGACGCAGCCGACTCGCTCGCCATGCTGCTGCGCGCCCTCGGCCACAGGACCGAGGTCGCCTACGACGGTATCGCCGGCTTGGCCGCGGTGACGAATTTCTCGCCGGACGTCGTGTTCTGCGACATCGGGATGCCCGGCATGGGCGGCTACGCTTTCGCCGGCGAGTTGCGCAGGCGTGGGTTCCAAGCGATCACGCTCGTGGCCGTATCCGGCTGGGGGGCGGAAGCCGACAAGCAGCACACGCGCAAGGCCGGATTCGACTTCCATCTGACCAAGCCGGCCGACACCACCAGCCTCAAGACAATCCTCGAGCACCTTCCTTCCTGACACCCGGCTTGAAGGCGCGGTTCAGGGCGCCTCTTCGTGGCCGTCCGGGTACTTCGCGAAGCGCCGAGGCTCGCGCCCGTGGACAGGTGCTGCGTCGCCGAACGTCCAGCCGCCGAACTGGGTCCGGCGATAGTCCTGCATGGCCTGCATGATCTCCTGCTGGGTGTTCATCACGAACGGCCCGTACTGCGCGACCGGCTCGCCTATGGGCCGGCCCTGCAGCAGCAGGAACTCGCCCAGCGTCTTGCCGGCCGCCAGCGCAACATCCTGATCGGCACGCAGCGTGATGGCTGCCGGACCCTGCACCACCTGCCCACCCACCGAGGCGCTGTCGCCCTTGAAGAAGTAGAGCGTGCGGCGTGTTCCCTGGCCCCGCGCGGCCGGCAGCGTGCAGACCGCGCCCGGCTCCATGCGCAGCGTCCAGATCGCGACATCGGCATCGGGGCGGGCGGCCCACGAGTCGGGCGGCGGGGAGGGCGCGCTGGCGCTGTCGAACGTGCCGGCCACGACGGCGACTTCCGTCGTGCGGCCCTGTGCATCGCGCAGCGTGCGGCGCGGGATCTGCTCGTTCCACAGCATCGTGAAGTGCGGGTCGACCATCTTGCGGCTGCCCGGCAGGTTCAGCCAGATCTGGAACAGCTCCAGCGGGTTGTCCTGGTCGGTCTTCAGCAGCGGGAACATCTCCGCATGCACGATGCCATGCCCGGCCGTCACCCACTGCACATCGCCGCCGCCGAAACGGGCGGTTGCCCCCAGCGAGTCGCTGTGATCGATCAGGCCGCGGCGCACGATCGTCACCGTCTCGAAGCCGCGGTGCGGGTGCGCGGGGAAGCCCGGCACCGTCTCGCCGTGGTACATGCTCCAGCCGTCGCGGCGGCTGAAGTCCTGCCCGATGTCGCGGCCCGCCAGCGAAGCCGCCGGCCCCATCGCGCCGTTGCCGCGCGGATAGGCGTCGTCGTGGTACGCGCAGAACAGGAACGGGTCTTCGGTTTCCCAGGGAAAGCCCAGCGGCTTGACGGCGAGCACGGGCGAAGGGGATGAGGACATGGCGGGCGCTCGGAGAGTCCTTATGCGGGCAAGGCCTCGATTGTGGCGCGTGCCTTTGCGATCCCGGCCTGGCGTGCATCGGGGCCGGCACCCAGTCCTTCCGCCGCCACCACGTCGACGTTGGCTATGCCGATGAACGCGAACACGTTGCGCAGGTAGGTCTCGGCGTGCTCGAAGGCCGCGGCCGGCGAGCCCGGTCCGTAGTAGCCGCCGCGCGCGATCGCGATCACGACACGTTTGCCGCGGACCAGCCCGACCGGCCCGCGCTCGGTGTACTGAAATGTCTTGCCGCGCACGGCGATCCGGTCGACCCACGCTTTCAGCTGGCTGGGAATGCCGAAGTTGTAGAAGCCCACGCCGAGCACGACGATGTCGGCAGCGAGGAACTCGTCGAGCACTTCGCTGCCCAGGGTGAGGTCGGCGCAGAGCGCTTCGTCCTGCGGCATCTGCCCGCTGCTCGCCGCGGCAAAGACCGCGCCGGTCAGGTGTGGAAGAGGGGAGGCGGTCAAGTCGCGGTAGGTCACCTGGAGCCCAGGCGTTGCATCGCGCAGCTTGTCGACGACCGAGGCGGCGAGCGTGCGGCTCACCGAGTGGGCGCCGGTGATGCTGGAGTCGATGTGCAGAAGTCGGGGAGCGGTCATGGTGTGTGTGTCCTTCAACAGAGTCGGTATAGAATCGATACCGACTATCATTTGATAACCAATGACTTCCCGTCAAGACGGCACACCGGTGATACGTAGGCACAGCCATGTGACCAAGGCGGCGCGCGAACACCTGTCGAACGACTGCGGTCGTGTCAGCGAGGTGCTCTCGCGCATAGGCGACAAGTGGACGGTGCTGGTCGTGATGATGCTGCGCCCGGGGCCACGCCGCTTCAGCGAGCTCAAGCGCGAGATCAACGGGATCTCGCAGCGCATGCTGACGCTGACGCTGCGCGGGCTGGAGCGTGACGGGATGGTGACGCGGACGGTGTATCCCAGCGTGCCGCCGCGGGTGGACTACGAACTCACGGCGATGGGCCACTCGCTGCGCGAGCCGGTCGAAGCCCTGGGCGCGTGGGCCTTCGCGCATCTCGATGCGATCGATTCAGCGCGCAGTGCCTTCGATGCGCGCACCGAGCCAGACACGCCTGCACCGATGGCACGCGTGCATCGCCTCTCGGATCGGCGGCGCTGATCTGTCGACGCTGAATCGGTCGCTCAGGCGGCCTGTCGTGATGCGCTGATCGCCACCGGCGTGCCGTTGAATGCGGCGTTGCCCGTGAGAGGGTCGACGCGCCCGCCGTCGGTCAGGCTGTTGATGCTCACGCCGGGTTGCCCGGCGGCCGTGCGCATGCCGATGCCGGCGCGATGGTGTCCCCAACCCTGAGGAATGCTGACCACGCCCGGCGACATGTCGTCATCGATCTCGGCCTCGATGTCGACCTGCCCGGTCCGCGAGCGGACGGTGACTCGCTGTCCGGTACTGATGCCGAGCCGGTTCGCGTCGGAGGAGTGCAGCTGCACGGTGATCGGGCCGGCGCCCTTGAGCAGCCGGCGCGTGTTGTGCGTCCAGGTG
>DATEFR010000234.1:0-10046 GCA_035280545.1 Burkholderiaceae bacterium
TCGAGATCGAGTCCGCGCCCGGCCACGGCACCGCGGTCTACCTGACGGTTCCGCTCGACGTGGGCGAACCGGCCGACACGACGATCACGCATGACGACGAAGCTGCGCATTCTGTTGGCTGACGATCACGGCGTGCTGCGCGACGGGCTGACGCTGCTCGTCAACGCCCAGCCCGACATGCAGGTCGTCGCCTGCGCGCGCGGCGGCCGCGAGGCCGTGCAGCTGGCGCAGCGGTTGCGGCCGCAGGTCGTCGTGCTCGACGTCTCGATGCCCGATCTCGGCGGCGCCGAAGCGGCCGAGCAGATCCGCGCCAGCTGCCCGGACACACGCATCCTGGCACTCACACGCTACGCCCATCAGGGCTACCTGCGCCGGCTGCTCGCCGCGGGCGCGCACGGCTACGTGCTCAAGCGCACCGCCGGCGACGCGCTGATCGATGCGATCCGCGTGGTCGCCGAGGGCGGCTCGTACATCGATCCGACACTGGCCGGCAGCCTGGTCGTCCGCATGACGAAGACGGCCGCGAGCGCCGGCGCGGCCGATCGCAAGGAAGTGCTCGCCGAGCGCGAGATGCAGGTGCTGCGGCTGGTCGCATGGGGCCAGAGCAACAAGGAGATTGCCGCGCAGCTGGGCCTCAGCGTGAAGACCGTCGAGTCCTACAAGGCGACGGCGCTGGACAAGCTGCAGCTGCGCAGCCGCACCGACATCCTGCGCCACGCGCTCGCCCACAACTGGCTCGCCGAGGACGGCGAGCCCGAGTAGGGTCCGGGTCGACCCGGGGAATCCCCGGGTCGGCATGCGCTCGATTCCCGGGTGCGTGGGTGTGCACTCGTTGGCATCCTGTCGGCACAGCCGCGCTGAGACGGCTTGACTGAACGGGAGCACTTGGTGACGGATGACATCCGGCCGGCATTCGATCTTGCAGAACTCTTCACGCTGGCCACGCGGCACCTGCTGCGCCGAACCGGCGGCCGCGATCTCCGATTCGTGTTCGACTACCGCGGCCCGCTCGCGACGATCGCGGGCGAGGCCCTCGCGATGCGGCGCAGCCTGCACCGCCTGCTGCACGGGCTCGTCGACCTCGTCCACTCGGGCGTCGTCGTCGTGGAGGCACAGGCCCGCCTCTCGCGGCTCGGCCACTTCCATGTCGACATGAGCGCCGCCAGCTCCGGCACCCTCGCATCGGACGAGGTGCTGGGCACGGTCATGTCGCGCCTGCAGCTCGCGCAGGAGCGCGAACTCGCCGAGCCGCTGGGCCAGCACCTGCGGCGCGCCAGCGGCGATTGCCCGATCACCGGCGCGCACATCGCATTCGAAGGCTCCTCGTGGGCCGGCGTGCTGTTTCGGGCGCACTGGCGACTGCCTGCCGCAGGCCCCGCCGAAGCCGGCATGCCGGACGCGCAGGGTGCGTTCGCCTGGATCGTCGACGCGCGCGCCACCGCCGGCGGGCTGCTCGTGCCGCGCCTGCAGCGGCTGGGCTGGACCACCGTGCGCTTCAACTCCTGCGCGGAAGCCCAGCGGCGCCTGCGCGGTGCCGGCGATGCCGGCATGAGCCCGTCGCTGCTGCTCGTCATCGAGTCGCCGGAGATCCAGGTGCCGGCCTTGCGCGGCTTACGCGATGCCCTGCCCCGCTCGACCCGATGCATCTATGGCGTGGTGCCCGGCTCGCGCGCCTTGATGAACCGCGACGACACCTTCCACGGATTCGAGATTCAGGTGCGCCCGTTCAGCCCGGCGCAGTTGCACATGCTCACGACGCCCCCGGCCGGACAGGCAGCACCCGGCAGTGCGACCGCCGAAACGCCATCGCGCCCGCTCGTGCTGGTGGTCGACGACGACGAGATCAACTGCATCGTCGCCGCGGCGATGGTCCGCGCATTGGGTTTCGAAGTCGCCACGGCACGCGATGGCCTGGAGGCCCTCGAAAGCTGCGAACGCCTGCACCCGGCCGTCGTGCTGATGGATCTGAACATGCCGGTGCTCGACGGCATCGCGGCGACGCGGCGGCTGCGCGAGCTGGAGCGTGCGGGCGCCGTCGCGCCTTGCGGCATCGTCGCCACCACCGCGGACTCCACCGACGAGGCGCGCCGGGCCTGCGCGGCCGCCGGCATGGACGGCTACCTGACCAAGCCGCTGCTCGCGCCGCTGCTGGGCGCCGAGCTGCGCCGCCTGTGCAGCGGCTGCGTCTCGTGACGGCGGCAAAGCCCGTGCCGTAGGGAGCACCGAACCGGCGCCACGGAGGCCGGCCGCTCGGTGTCCGTAAAATGCGCGGCTTTTTCGATGTTCAAGAACGCCCTCGTCTACCGCATCGATCAGTGGGACTCCCCCACGGTCTCCGACATCGAATCCCGCCTGGCCGGCGCACGCTTCGTCGAGTGCGGCGCGACAGAACCCGAGTCGATCGGCTTCGTCGAGCCCCGCAGCGAGAAGCATGGCGCGCTGGTCGAGCAGGTGGCCGGCCAGCTGATCCTCAGGATCTGCACCGAGACCAAAGCCGTCCCCGGCGGCGTCGTGAAGACCGAGCTGCAGCGCCGGCTCGACGCCGTCGAGGCCGAGACGGGCCGGCGCCCGAAGGGCAAGCGCGCGAAGGAACTGAAGGAGGACATCGTGCGCGAGCTGCTGCCGCGTGCGTTCCCCAAGCGCGGTCACACGGCGGTCTGGCTGTCGCCGCAGGCCGAGCTGATGGTCATCGGCGCGGGCAGCGCGAAGAAGGCCGATCGTGTGCTGTCCCGGCTGGCGGAGCTGCTGGGCAGCGGCTTCCGCGCCCGTCCCCTGCAGACGCAGCTGTCCAGCGCGACCGCCATGTCCACCTGGCTGACGGAACAGGAGCCGCCCGCCGGCTTCACCATCGACCGCGATTGCGAGCTGAAGCAGCCCGACAGCGAGAAGGCGACCGTGCGCTACGCGCGCCACACGCTGGAGATAGACGAGATCGGCGCGCACATCCGGGAGGGCAAGCTGCCGACGCAGCTCGCGCTCACGTGGGCCGGCCGCGTCTCCTTCGTCCTCGACGAGCAGAGTGCGCTGAAGAAGATCAAGCTGCTCGACGTGGCGCTCGAGGAGCAGAAGGCCGGCGAAGGAGCGGACAGCTTCGACGCCGACGTCGCGATCATGACCGGCGAGCTCGGCCGCCTGATCCCGGAACTGGTCGACGCGCTGGGCGGTTGGCTGGCGCCGAGCGCTCCCTGACGCATGCTCGCGCTGATCCGACTCACCATCAGCCGCGCCCGGAAGGAACGCCTGCCGCAGATCGCCGGCAGCCTGACGTTCACGACCGTGCTGTCGCTCGCGCCGTTTCTCGCCGTGTGCTTTGCGCTGTTCACGCGGTTTCCGGCCTTCAGGCGATTCGAGGATGCCCTCGAAGAGCACCTGCTGAAGAGCCTGCTTCCGCCGGACATCTCGCGCACGGTGTTGAAGTACCTCCATCAGTTCGCCGCCAATGCGAGCGAGCTGACGCTGGTGGGCACGCTGTTCCTGCTGGTGACGGCGATCGCGCTGCTGCTCACCGTCGAGAATGCCTTCAACCAGATCTGGAACGTGAAGAAAAATCGCCCGTTCCACAAGCGAGTGGGCCTGTATGCGCTGATGCTGGCCGTCGGGCCGCCGGCGCTGGGGGTCAGCCTGTGGGCGACGTCGTACGTGCTGGGTGTATCGCTGGGCTTGATCGGCGCGCTGCCGCCCTGGGCCAGGTTCGTGCTCGACCTCGGCCCGCTGGTGCTGAGCACGGCGGTCGTGGCGAGCCTGTTCTACTTCGTCCCGAACACCCGGGTACGGCGGCGCGATGCGCTCGCCGGCGGCCTGATCGCGAGCATCGGTCTCGAGCTGGGCAAGCGCGGCTTCGCGATCTACCTGCTGAAGGTCCCGACCTACAAGGCGGTCTACGGGACCTTCGCCATGTTCCCCATCTTCCTGCTCTGGGTGTACTTCTCTTGGCTCGTGACGCTGGCCGCGGCACTCGTCGCCGCCAACCTGGGTCGGGGAACGCCGCGCGCCGCAGGCAACCCGAAGGCTTGACGCCCTCGGCTCAGGACGATTCGGCGCTGGCCGCGCGCAGCGCGGCCTCGACGTTGCGCTGCGTGCCGCGGATGTGCTCCTCGAGCAGCGCGCAGGCGGTGGCCGCGTCGCGGCGCAGCGTCGCATCCATCAGCTTCTTGTGCTCGCTGGACTTGCGGCGCACCGTCTTGCGAAAGCGCGCCGAGTAGCGGCGATAGCGTTCGGCCTGGTCGAACAAGCTCGCGCTCCACGCCAGCTGGCGCCGCGACGGGCACGCGGCAATCAGCGCGAAGTGGAAGTCGCGGTGCAGCCCGGTCCACTCGTCGTCGAGCACGACCTGGGTGTCGCCCAGGCGCGACTCGACCTTTTCCAATCGATAGAAGGCGGCGACGATCGCGGCCTCCCAGCCGTCGTCGCCATGCTGGATCGCCTCGCCCAGCGCCTGCACGTCCAGCATCAGCCGCATGCGCGTGATGTCGGCCAGGTCCTCGGCCGACAGCGGCGCGACACGGAAGCCGCGGCGCTCGTCGGCGCGCACCAGCCCCTCCTGCGTCAGCCGGCTGAGCGCCTCGCGCAGCGGGCTGCTCGAAAAGCCATACGCCGCCTGCAGCTCCTCGACCTTGAGCTTCGCGCCGGCGGCGAACGAGCCGATCAGCACGTCCTTGCGCAAGCGGTTGAAGGCCTGGTCGACCAGCGGGGGGGCGTATTCGGGCATACCTCACCTCGGATTTGTGGGTGGCCCAATTTTATGCATAGAAGTCAATCGGTGCGCGATGCGCCGATCAGCACGAACAGCATCGTCGCGGGCTGGTCGCTCTTGTTGCGCCATGCGTGCCGGCCGCCATGCTGCACGACGACCTCGTGGCGCTTCAGCGCGACCTCGGCGCCGCCATCGAGCTCCAGCGTGATCTCGCCGTCGAGCACGACGTCGTAGTCGATGCTGTCGGTCGTGTGCATGCCGGGATGCTCGAGCTCGAAGGTCTCGGCCAGGCCCGGGATCGTGGCCGCGAACTCCTGCCCGAAGGCCATCGCATCGAACTCCGGCCGCGTCATCACCGAGTCCGGCGGAAAGGTCACGATCATCAGCCGGGTCTCGCCGCGGCCCGGCGCGTACCCGACCTCGGGCGACGCATCGCCGGGGCGCCCGCGGCCGACCACGGGATCGGCAGCGGTGGCCCACAGCAACGCCCCGGAAAAACCGGGCACGCTGCGCAAATCGAAAGCGCGCGGCGCGGCGCCATCGGAGACGACGCCGGAGCGCCCGTCCGCGCCGTTTGCGACGATCACACGTCGAACCTGCATGCCTCGCTCCTCAGGGGTGAATCACGTAGTTGCTGAAGCCGCCGTTGCGCTGCGCGATGCCGGAGATCGCCTCGTTGACCTGGTCCAGCGGATGCGCGACGTGCTCGAAGACCGACAGGTCCAGCGTGCCCGCCTCGGCCATGTCGGCCATGTCCTGCCCTTCTCCGGCGGTGAACCAGGCCGAGCCTTCGATGCCCTGCTGCTCGTCCATCATCGTGTGCAGGTCCATGCCGACCATGCCGGCAATCGCGCCGATGTTGTAGGCGCGGCCGCCGCGCCGCAGCGCGCGCACGCCCTGCTGCAGCGTCTCGTGCGGCGCGCCGGGGCCGAGGGCATCGATGAAGACGTCGACGCCCAGTCCGTCGGTGCGGCTCCTGGCCCAGGCATCGATCGGCTCGTTGTCGGTGATCGAGAAGACCTCGATGCGCGACGGCGCCAGCGCCTTCACCTTCTCGAGCAGGTGCTTGTCGCGCCCGGTGCCCAGGATGCGCGTCGCGCCCATCGCGAGCCCGAACAGCGCGCCGCCGATGCCCAACGTGCCGCTGATACCGTTGACCAGCACGCTCTTGCCCGGGCCGACGCTGGCCTTGCGCATCGCCGAGTACATCGTGCCGAGGTAGCCGAAGCGCGCCGCCTGGTCGAAGCTGACATGGGCCGGCAGCTTCACCAGCGCGTACTGCGGCGCGATCATGTACTCGCCCAGGCCGCCGTACGGATAGTTCTTGTACAGCTTCAGCGCATTCTGCGAGAAGCCGAAGTAGCCGCTGAACGCGTAGTGGGTGCAGTTGATCAGGTCGCCGTTGCGGCAGGCGCGGCAGCCGCCGCAATACAGACCGGGATTCACGTAGACCCGCTCGCCGGGCTGCCAGGTGTGCACGTGCGAGCCGACCTTGACGATCTCGCCGGCCGGATCGAGACCGAAGATCGCCGGCAGCGGCGGCAGCGGAAGCTCGGGGAACCAGGTCGTCCAGTTGGCGAGGATGTTGCCGAGGTTGGGCACGATGCCGCACGAGCGCACGCGCACCAGCACATCGTTCTGGCCCGGCTCCGGAACGGGCACCCGCTCGACCACCATGGGCTCGCCCACCTTGTGCAGCCGCGCCACCTTCATCGTCGACATCGTCGTCTCCTGTTTTGCACATAAATATCGTCTGTGCACAAAACTTTAGGCGCCGCATCGCCTCGGGAGCATTCGGGCAAACCCGTGACTGACCTTCACTTTTTGTGCATAAACTGTTTCACCACGCACAAGTAACACGATCGCGAGCCCATGTCGAACACCGCTCTTCAAGACCTGGACGTGGCCATCGTCGGCTTCGGCCCCGTCGGCGCGACGCTGGCCGGCCTGCTCGGGCAGCGCGGCTGCCGCGTCGCCGTGCTCGACAAGTCCGAGCAGGTCTACCCGCTGCCGCGTGCCTTCGCACTGGACCACGAGGCGATGCGCGTCTTCCAGCAGCTCGGCATCGCGCCGGCGCTGGCCCCGCACATGACGCCCTATCGGCCCACGGTCTACCAGGGCGCGCAGGGCCAGCCCATCCAGCGCTTCGACTTCGGCCCCGGGCCCTATCCGCTCGGCTGGATGCCGGCGTACACCTTCAACCAGCCGGCGCTCGAGGCCGCGTTGCGTGCGGCGGTGGGCGCGATGCCGACGGTGCGCGCGCACCTCGGGCTGGAGGTCACCCAACTGGCCGACGACGGCGAGCAGGTGCGCTTCACCGCGCGCGACGCCGGCGGCGGGCTGCACGCGGGCTCGGCCCGCTACGTCGTCGGCTGCGACGGCGGCAGCAGCTTCGTGCGGCGCCACGCCGGCATGACGCTGCGCAGCCTCGAGTTCGACGAGCCCTGGGTCGTCGTCGACGTGCATGTCGACGAGGACAAGCTGGCCGCGCTGCCCGAGACCAACATCCAGCACTGCCGACCCGAGCGGCCGTGCACCTACGTCGTCGGCCCCGGCACGCACCGGCGCTGGGAGTTCCTGCGCCTGCCGCACGAAGCGGAGCAGCGCGAGGTTTCGGACGAGACGCTGTGGCAGCTGCTGTCGCCATGGCTGGCGCCCGGCGAGGCGCGGCTGTGGCGCGCCGCGACCTACCGCTTCCACGCGGTGGTCGCCGATGCCTGGCGCAGCGGCCGCATCCTGCTGGCCGGCGACAGTGCGCATCAGATGCCGCCGTTCCTCGCGCAAGGCATGTGTCAAGGCATCCGCGACGCCGTCAACCTCGCGTGGAAGCTCGCCTGGGTGGTGCAGGGCCGCGCGCCGCAGTCGCTGCTCGACAGCTACGGCCGCGAGCGCGGCCCGCAAGTCGAGGAGACGACCCGCATCGTCAAGTCGCTCGGCCAGGTGATCTGCGAGCGCGATCCGCAACGCGCGCGATCGCGCGATGCCGAGCTGCTCGCCCGCCAGGGCGGCAGCGTGCAGACCCAGGTGCGCCAGAGCCTGTTGCCGGGCGTGCGGCATGGACTGATCGATGCGACGTGCCAGGGTGCCGGCATGCCGTTCCCGCAGCCGCACGCGGCATGCGGCGAGCGCCGGGACCGCCTCGACGAGCTGCTGCCGCGCGGCTTCCTGCTGTTCCTGCACGAGCTGCCGGCGCCGGCGCTGCTCGACCGGTTGCGGGAAGCCCTGCGCCCGCTGAGCGGTCATGTCGTGGTGCTGAGCGGCGCCGTGGGCGCGACGACGGGCGTTTCGCGCATCGACGAGCACGAGCCCTCGATCGCGGCGTGGATGGCCGAACGCGGCTGCGCCGCGGCGCTGGTGCGGCCGGACCATGTCGTCTATGGCATCGCGGCCGATGCGCAACGTGCACTCGCGCTGGTCGAAGCGGCCGTTGCTGCGATCGGCGCACCGCAACGCGAGTCGCTAAACGTGTGAACGTGTGAACGTGTCTTCGATGCCTCGGCCCGAACGGCGCTGGCCTGCCGCTCAACCCATTGCCCGCACCCGCCCGATCCAGGCCTGCAGCGCCACCATCTGATCGGCCAGGAACTTGCGCGTCGTCTCGTCGACGAGCCGGCCCTGCTCGTCGAACTTGGTCGGCGCGTGACCGATGAAGACTTCCGGCTTCAGCAGCACGTGCGCGTCGAGGTAGTGCAGCGTCCGGCGCAGGTCGTACTGCATGCGCACGGTGCCGACCGGGCCCGGCGAAGCACCCAGGATCGCCACCGGCTTGTTCTTGAACGGCTGATCGGGCAGGCGCGACAACCAGTCGATCGCGTTCTTCAGTCCGCCCGGGATGCCGAAGTTGTACTCCGGGCTCGCGATCAGCACGGCGTCGGCATCGCGCAGCGCGTCGCCCAGCGCCAGCAGACCCGGCGGCCAGCCGCCCGCCTGGTCGTCGGGGTTGTAGACCGGCAACTGCGCGAACGACTCGATGCGCAGCCGCATGCCGGCGGGCATCAGCGCGCCCGCCGCCTCCAGCGCAGTGCGGTTGTAGGAGCGCGCGCGCAGGCTGCCGCACAGGCCGGCGACGTGGAGTTCAGTGCTCATAGCCGACAGCTCCTTCTGATGGTTTACCCGCAATCAACATATCTATGCCCATTTCATGTTTTATGCATAATATTCGAAAGACCTGCGAATCGTTCAACCGGAGTAGACCATGAAGCTGATTTCCTTCAAGCGCGCGGGACGCGAGTCCTGGGGAGCCGTCGTCGGCGACGGCGTCGTCGAGCTGGCGGGCCCGTCCGGCTGCGCCACGCTGGCCGATTTCATCGCCGCTGCGGCATACGCCGAGCGCGACGCGCTGCTCGCCGGCCGCCGTCCGGAGCTTGCGCTGGCCGACGTCGAGCTGCTGCCGCCGATCCCGCGTTCCGAGAAGATCGTCTGCGCAGTGCGCAACTACATGGACCACCACCAGGAGGTGCTGGCCGCCGGCATGCAGCGCGAGCTGTCGGAGTTCCCGCCGATCTTCCTGCGCGTTTGGCGCTCGCAGGTGGCGCACGGCGCGCCCATCGTGCGGCCGCGCGTCTCGGAGTCGCTGGACTGGGAAGGCGAGCTCGCGGTGATCATCGGCAAGCCCGGCCGCGACATCGCCGAGGCCGACGCGTGGAAGCACGTCGCCGGCTACAGCTGCTACAACGATGCCAGCGTGCGCGAATGGCAGTTCCACGCCAAGCAGATCGCCTCGGGCAAGAACTTCGAGGGCACCGGCGCCTTCGGGCCGTGGATGGTCACGGCCGACGAGATCGCGCCGGGCCGCGAGCTCAAGCTGCAGACGCGGCTCAACGGCGAGGTCGTGCAGTCCAGCCATACCGGGCACATGATCTTCCCGATCCCGCGGCTGATCAGCTACGCCTCGACCATCTTCACGCTGGCGCCGGGCGACGTGATCGTGACCGGCACGCCGGCCGGCGTGGGCTGGAGCAAGAAGCCGCCGCGCTTCATGAAGCCGGGCGATGTGGTCGAGGTCGAGATCGAGGCCATCGGCACGCTGCGCAATCCCGTCATCTCACAAGCGGAATGACCCACCCCCGTTGCGCCTTCGGCGCTCCCCCTCAAGGGGGCGACGCCACCGGACCGGCAAAGCCGGATCCGCGGCGTCCGCTTGAAGCGCTGACGATCGATCGGCGCGCACTCGTGATCGGCGCCCTCGCATCGTGCGCCGCCGGCCTCGTGCCGATGCGCGCATGGGCACAGGGCTATCCCGAGCGGCCGATCAAGGTGCTGCAGGGCTTCGCCGCGGGCGGCAACGCCGACACGATCGCCCGCGTGCTGGGTTCGGAGATGGCCAAGGCGCTGGGCCAGCCGCTGGTCGTCG
>DATEFR010000235.1:0-4354 GCA_035280545.1 Burkholderiaceae bacterium
GTTCGCGCACATCGAGGGCATGCCTGTGGGCATCGTCGCGAACAACGGCGTGCTGTTCTCCGAATCGGCACTGAAGGGCGCGCACTTCATCGAGCTGTGCGGGCAGCGCAAGATCCCGCTCGTGTTCCTGCAGAACATCACCGGCTTCATGGTCGGGCGCAAGTACGAGAGCGAAGGCATCGCCAAACACGGCGCGAAGATGGTCACCGCGGTGTCGACCGTCAACGTGCCCAAGTTCACCGTCATCATCGGCGGCAGCTTCGGCGCCGGCAACTACGGCATGTGCGGGCGCGCGTACTCGCCGCGCTTCCTGTGGATGTGGCCGAACGCGCGCATCAGCGTGATGGGCGGCGAGCAGGCCGCGAGCGTGCTCGCGACGGTGCGGCGCGACGGCATCGAAGCCAAGGGCGGCGCCTGGAGCGCCGACGAAGAGGCCGCGTTCAAGCAGCCCATCCTCGACCAGTTCGCCCATCAGGCGCATCCGTACTACGCGAGCGCCCGGCTCTGGGACGATGGCGTGATCGACCCGGCGCAGACCCGCCGCGTGCTGGCGCTGGCGATCTCGGCCAGCCTGAACATGCCGATCCCGGATGCGAAGTTCGGCGTGTTCCGAATGTGACGCTCGTGGACAACGTCTACCTGACCCCCGAGCACGAGACGCTGCGCGAGCAGGTCTCGCGTTTCATCGCGCGCGAAGTCGAGCCGCATGCGCAGGCCTGGGAAGAGGCCGGTTTCACGCCGCGCGATGTGCTGCGCAAGATGGGCGACGCCGGCCTGCTCGGGCTGATGTATTCGAGCGAGTACGGCGGCGCCGAGGCCGACGCGCTGACGAACCTGGTGTTTGCCGAGGCGCTGTCGCAGTCGACCTTCGGCGGTTTCATCATCACCGTGCTCGTGCACACCGACATGGCGAGCCCGCACCTGCATCACGCCGGCACGAAGGCGCAGCTCGCGAAGTACATGCCGGGCGTGACGGCAGGACGCACGATCACCGCGGTAGGCATCACCGAGCCGGGCGCGGGCTCGGACGTCGCCGGCATCCGCACGACGGCCCGTCGCGACGGCGATTCGTGGGTGCTGAACGGCAGCAAGATGTTCATCACGAATGGCGTGCACGCGGACCTGTACTTCATCGCCGCCAAGACGCCGAGCGACGCCGGCGCGGCGCGCCACGCGATGTCGATGTTCATCGTCGAGAAGGGCACGTCCGGCTTCTCGGTCGGCCGCGCGCTGAAGAAGACCGGCTGGCTGTCCTCCGACACCGCCGAGCTCGTGCTCGACAACGTGCGCCTGCCGGCCGATGCGCTGCTCGGCGAGCAGGACAAGGGCTTCTACTCGGTGATGAAGAACTTCCAGACCGAGCGCATCGCGCTGGCAGCCATGGCGGTCGGGCATTGCACGCAGGCACTGAAGCTGACGCTCGAGCACGTGCGCACGCGCCAGGCGTTCGGCGCGCCGCTGTTCGACAAGCAGGTGATCCGCCAGCGGCTGGCCATGCTCGACGCGAAAGTGCGTGCGGCGCGTGCTTTCATGTACCAGTGCGCCTGGCGCGTGACGCAAGAACACGACGTGGTGCAGGAGGTGTCGATGCTGAAGGCGTTGACCGGCGAACTGGTCAACGAGGTCGTCTCCACCTGCCAGCAGTTCCACGGCGGCATGGGCTACATGCGAGAGCTCGCGATCGAGCGACTGTGGCGCGATGCGCGCGTGCTCGCGATCGGCGGCGGGGCGACCGAGGTGATGCTCGACGAGGTCGCGAAGAGGTATTGAGCGATGCTGTATTGCACCCCTGCCGACGCACAGCGCGAGCACGCGACCTTTTGCACAGCCATTTGTCACGCGCCGGCAATGCCGGCGGTTGCGCGTGAACGCGGTCTCTACCATCGAGTCTCCAACAACCGATGGGCAGGGAGCGATGGATACAACGAAGCAGGTGGTCCGGCGGGTGGCCGCGTGGGCGGGCATGGGATTCTTGGTTCTGTTGACCGGCTGCGCCGGCACGATCAAGCAGGATCCGCGTGTCCAGGGCGATTTGTCGCGCCTCGAGGGCGTGGCGCAGGTCGTCGCCAAGATGTCGCCGGATGCGGCGAAGCAGCAGGGCGACAACCCGCAGTTCAACCGCGAGGAGCTGGCGACGCGGCTGCGCTATCGGCTCGAGTCGCGCGGCCTGACCGCGCCGGCAGCCACCCACCAGGTCGAGATCGTCGTGACCGACATCCGGGTGCGCGGCGCGTTCGCCGCGATCATGTTCGGGTTCATGGCGGGCGACGATCACGTGACTGGCCGGGTCCGGGTGCTCGATCCGTCGGGCCGCGCGCTGCGCAGCTTCGAGGTGAAGGCGAGCTATGCCTTCGGCGGCCTGGCCGGCGGACAGGACAGCATGCGCATGAACTGGCTCTACGACAAGTTCGCCGACATGGCGGCAGAGGAGCTGCAGAAGTTCGTCACCCCGCCGCGGGCTGGCGCTGGCGCGATCGCACCGACGGCTGCCGCGGGGCAGGTGCCGCCGGCGCTGCCTCGGGCTGCAGTGCCCGAGTCTGTCGTGGCAACACCGGCAGCCGGCGTGCCGTCCATGGTCGCGGTCGACAACGTCGATGCGGTGCCGGTCAGCGAGCGCGGCCGCGAGGCCTATCGCGATTGGCTCACCCATCGCAAGCCGCGCGCGTTCGTCGTTTCGGAGAACGGCTGGTTCTACAGCACGTGGGGCACCAAGCCGCGCGATCCGACCGAGCCCACCGACCCGCTGGAGCGCGTGATGAAGCGTTGCCGCGATGCGGCCCGTCCGAATTGCCAGCCGTACGCGATCGACGACAACGTCGTCTACGTCAAGCCGGGTTCGCCCGTCGCCGCAGCCGCCGCGAACTGACCGCGGCGCGCGTCGCGCAGGGCCCCGGCCAACCCGGAGCCCTGCGATGACCGACGCCACGCCCACCCTCCAGATCGTCCGCCGCTCGGCGCATGTCGCCGAAGTCTGGCTGAACCGCCCCGACGTCCGCAACGCGTTCAACCAGAACGTGATCGCCGAACTGCGCGATACGTTCGAGCGCTTCGCGGCCGACACGTCGCTGCGCGCCGTCGTGCTCGGCGGCCGCGGCAAGGCGTTCTGCGCCGGCGCCGACCTGTCCTGGATGAAGGAGATGGCCGGCTACACCTGGGAGCAGAACCGCGCCGACGCGGGGCAGCTCGCCGACATGCTGTGGGCGATCTACCGCTGCCCGGTGCCGGTGGTCGGGCGCGTGCACGGCGACTGCTATGCCGGCGGCGTCGGCCTCGCGGCCGCGTGCGATGTGCTGGTCGCGGCCGATGCGGCGAACTTCTGCCTCAGCGAAGCCAGGCTCGGCCTTCTGCCGGCGACGATCAGCCCCTACGTCATCCGTGCACTGGGCGAGCAGGCCGCGCGCCGCTATTTCGTCACCGCCGAGCGCTTCGACGCCACGCAGGCGGCGGCACTGGGCTTCGTGCACGAGGTCTGCGCGAGCGACTCCCTCGACGCGAAAGTCGACGAGATCGTCGCCGCACTCGTCGCGAACGGGCCGATGGCGCTGCGAGCCTGCAAGGCGCTCGTGCAGGATGTCGCCGGCCGACCGATCGAGGCGGCGCTGCGTGACGAGACCGCCCGCCGCATCGCCGATATCCGCGCGAGCGACGAAGGCCGCGAAGGCGTACAAAGCTTTCTCGGCAAGCGCAAGCCGTCCTGGCTCGGCTGACGCGCACGGCCCATCGAAGAGGAGCGCAGCATGCAACACCTCAATCTCGACACCGCGCAACTGCTCGCGATCGCGGCGGCGCTCGGCTGGGCCAGCGGGCTGCGACTGTATGCGGTCGTGTTCCTGACCGGGATGGCCGGCTATCTCGGCTGGGTCGACCTGCCGGCGGGCCTGAAGATCCTTCAATCGCCGGTGATGCTCGGCGCGAGCGGCCTGATGCTGTTCGTCGAATTCTTCGCCGACAAGATCCCCGGCCTCGACAGCCTGTGGGACATGGTCCACACGGTGGTTCGCATCCCGGCCGGCGCCGCGCTCGCGGCCTCGGTGTTCGGCGCCGACCAGGCGAGCTGGGCGATGGCCGCCGCGCTGATGGGCGGCACGCTGGCCGCGACCAGTCATGTCGCAAAGGCGACCACCCGTGCCGCCCTGAACACCTCGCCCGAGCCGTTTTCGAACATCGCGATGTCGCTGCTCGGCGACAGCGTCGTGCCGATGAGTCTGTGGTTGTCGTGGGAGCACCCGTATGTGTTCTTCGGCGTGCTCGCCGTCGCGCTCGTGATCAGCGTCGTGCTGGTGTGGGTTCTTGCGAAATTCCTGCGCCAGCTGGCGCGTCGTCTGTCCGGTCTGTTCGCCACGCGACAGCCGTC
>DATEFR010000236.1:0-3214 GCA_035280545.1 Burkholderiaceae bacterium
CTGGAGGCGCAGCAGCAGTCGCGCGCGGCGCCCATCGTCGTCGCCGGCCCGGCGTTCGCGCAGACGCCGGTGCCGGTGCGACCCGGCGGCGTGCTGGACGGGCGCGCCGGCTCATGGGGCGATCTGCACTTCAAGCTGCTCGAGCATCTCGCGCCGCCATCGCTGCTGGTCGATGCCGAGCACGACATCGTGCATCTGTCGCCCAGCGCCGGCCGCTTCCTGCAGTACGGCGGTGGCGAGCCCAGCCGCAACCTGCTGCGCGCGGTCCATCCGGGCTTGCGCATCGAGCTGCGCGCGGCGCTGTACCAGGCCGCGCAGATCGACGCGCCGGTGGAGGTGGACCCGGTGCCGGTGGACATCAACGGCGCGCCGATGAGCGTCGCGATGACGATCACGCCGGTCGGCGACATCGCGCCCGGGCTCTCGCTGATCACGCTGCGCGCCGCGGCGACGCCCGACGAGCTCGTGCGCAGCGACGCCGAATCCAGCGAGACGGCCGAACCGGTGCCGCTCGCGCACCACCTCGACCGCGAGCTCGAGCGGCTCAAGTCGCACCTGCGCGACACGGTCGAGCAGTACGAGGCGTCGACCGAGGAGCTCAAGGCCAGCAACGAAGAGCTGCAGGCGATGAACGAGGAGCTGCGCTCGGCGACCGAGGAGCTCGAGACCAGCCGCGAGGAGCTGCAGTCGATCAACGAGGAGCTGACCACCGTCAACCACGAGCTGAAGAGCAAGGTCGACGAGCTGGGCCACTCGAACAGCGACATGCAGAACCTGATGGACGCGACGGCGATCGCCACCGTGTTCCTCGACCGCGAGATGCGGATCACGCGCTACACGCCTTCCGCGGTGGCGCTGTTCAACCTGATCCCGACCGACGTCGGCCGGCCGCTGAGCGACCTGACCAGCCAGCTCGACTACGCGAACCTGGGCAGCGACGCGCAGCGCGTGCTCGACCGGCTGGTGCCGGTGGAGCGCGAAGTCAGCGAAGGCGACGGCAACTGGTACCTGGTGCGGGCGCGGCCGTACCGCACGCTGGACGACCGCATCGCCGGCGTCGTGCTGACCTTCGTCGACATCACCGAACGCAAGCGCGGCCAGGAGGCCCTGCGCCGCTCGGAGGAGCGATTCAGCGCGATCGTCAACCAGGCGGCGGTCGGCGTCGTGCAGGTGTCGCTGGGCGGGCGCATCACGTTCTGCAACCAGTACTACCACGAGCTTCTCGGCTACGCGGATGGCGAACTGGCCGATGCGGACCTGCTGGACACCGTGCATCCGGCCGACCGCGTTGCCGCCGAACGGCTGCTGGACCACCTGGCGCGCCTGGGCGAGTCTTTCCAGATCGAGAGCCGCTGGCTGCGCAAGGACGGCACGCCGATCTGGCTGCACAGCAGCGGCAGCTCGTTGTTCGACCTCGACGGGCAGCCGAACTCGATCCTGGTCGTCGGCACCGACATCACCGAGCGCAAGCGTGCCGAGGAGGCACTGCGCCGCAGCGAGGAGCACCTGCGGCTGATCATCGAGAACGCGGTCGAGTACGCGATCTTCGCGACCGACCGCGAGCGCCGCATCACGACCTGGAGCGCCGGCGCGCGCCGGCTGCTCGGTTATGCCGAGGACGAAGTGCTGGGGCAGCGCTTCGACATCATCTTCACCGACGAAGACCGGGCCGCCGGCGTTCCCAAGGGCGAAACCGTGCGCGCCGAGCGCGAGGGCCGCGCGGGCGACGACGGTTTTCGCCTGCGCAAGAACGGCGAGCGCTTCTGGGCCAGCGGTGTGCTGACGCCGATGCGCGATGCCGCCGGCGAGACCGTCGGCTTCGTCAAGGTGCTGCGCGACCAGACCGACGTGCGCGGCGCGCAGGAGGCGCTGGAGCGCAGCCGCGCCGAGCTGATCGCCGCGCTCGACGAGGAGCAGCGCATCGCCGCCGAGCTCGAATCGGCCGATGCGATAAAGGACAGGTTCCTCGCGGTGCTCTCGCACGAATTGCGCAACCCGCTCGCGGCGATCAGCAGCGCTTCGCAGGCACTGCAGATCGGTGCGCTGAAGGCCAAGGAGCGCGCGCGGGCCGCGGAGATCGTGCGGCGCCAGTCCAACGTGATGCGCTTGCTGCTCGACGATCTGCTCGATGTCTCGCGACTGCGTCTGGGCAAGCTCACGCTGGCCCTGCGGCCGACCGCGATCTCGACCGTCGTCAGCTCGGCGCTGGAAGGCATCCAGGGCGTGATCGAAACCAATCGCCAGCACCTCAAGGTCACGCTGCCGGAGCGGCCGGTGTTCGTCGATGCCGATCCGATGCGGCTGAGCCAGGTGCTGTCGAATCTGCTGGGCAATGCGGTGAAGTACACGCCGCCAGACGGGCACATCGAGCTGAGTGCGGAAGTGACCGGGACGGACCTGACGCTGGTCGTCGCGGACGACGGCGTCGGCATGCTGCCCGAGACGGTGGAGTCGATGTTCGAGATGTTCTGGCAGCGCTCGAGCAGCGACACGACGAGCGCCGACCGCGCGGTCACGGGGCTGGGGGTCGGGCTCGCGCTGGCCCGCAGCATCGCCGAGCTGCACCGGGGCACCCTCACCGGCGCCAGCGACGGCGCAGGGCGCGGCAGCCGCTTCACGGTCGTGTTGCCGCTGTCGAGCGGGGCGGCCGAGTCCGACGTCGAGCCGGCTGCGCCGACTGCACCGACTGCGCCGGCTACCCCCGCCGAGGTCGCACGCAACATCCTGATGGCCGACGACAACGTCGACACGGCCTGGAGCATCGCCCAGCTGCTGTCGTTCTCGGGCCACCGCCTGAAGATCGCCAACAACGGCGGCGAGACCTTGCAGCTGGCCGAGGAATGGCGGCCGGACGTGATCGTGCTCGACATCGACATGCCCGACATGAGCGGCTACGAGATCGCGCGGCGCATCCGATCGCAGCCGTGGGGCCGCGCGATGCTGCTGGTCGCGGCCACCGGCTGGGCCCAGGTCGACGATGCGCGCGCCGCGCTCGAGGCCGGCTTCGATGCGCACCTGGCGAAGCCGCTGGACATGGCGGCGCTCGAGGGGCTGATTCAGCGGCATCCGACGGCGCCGTGAGGCTGCCGCGGTGCGCGGTGCCGTTGCCTTTCAGGGCGAGCCGAGCCGGCTGCGCAACTCGGCGATCGTCGCCGCGGTCGTTCCGCTGAAGCCGACGAACTGGCGCCGTTCCGGCGCCGGCGTCAACGCCCGT
>DATEFR010000237.1:0-2515 GCA_035280545.1 Burkholderiaceae bacterium
CGCCGCGCGCGGCGCGTTCCCGGGCCGGCGCCTGGTGCTCGCGTTCCAGCCGCACCGCTACACGCGCACGCGCGACTGCTTCGAGGATTTCGTCAAGGTCATCGGCACGGCCGATGCGGTGCTGCTCGGCGAGGTCTATGCCGCCGGCGAAGCGGCGATCGTCGCGGCCGACGGCCGTTCGCTCGCGCGCGCGCTGCGCGTCGCGGGCAAGGTCGATCCGGTGTTCGTCGACGACATCGCCGAGATGCCCAAGGCCATCGTCGAGCATGCGCGCGGCGGCGATGTCGTGATCGCGATGGGCGCCGGCTCGATCGGCAGCGTGCCGGCGCAGGTGGTCGAGTTGTTGAAAGGAGGCGCAGCATGAGCAGCAGCGTCGATGTGAAGGCGCTCGGCAAGGTCGCCGTGTTGATGGGCGGCACCTCGGCCGAGCGGCAGATTTCGTTGATGTCCGGCGGCGGCGTGCTCGCCGCGCTGCTGTCGAAGGGAGTCGATGCGCACGCGTTCGATCCGGCCGAGCGCGAGCTGGTCGAGCTCAAGCGCGACGCCTTCGCGCGCTGCTTCGTCGCGCTGCATGGCCGGCACGGCGAGGACGGCAGCGTGCAGGGCGCGCTCGAGCTGCTGGGCATCCCGTACACCGGCTCGGGCGTGCTCGCGTCGGCGATCGCGATGGACAAGGTGATGACCAAGCGTGTCTGGATCGCCGAAGGGCTGCCGACGCCGCGTTATGCCTGGCTCGCGCCGAACGACCAGGGCCGCGAGCGCGTGATGCACGTGCCCGACGATCTGGGCCTGCCGCTGATCGTGAAGCCGCCGCGTGAAGGCTCGTCGATCGGCATCAGCAAGGTCGACGGCTATTCGCAGATGCAGGACGCGGTCACGCTGGCCGCGCAGTACGACCGCGACGTGCTGTGCGAGGAGTTCATCGACGGCGAAGAGGTGACCTGCGCGGTGCTCGGAGAAGGCGAATCGGCGCGCGCGCTGCCGGTCGTCAAGATCGTCGCGCCCGAGGGCGCGTACGACTATCAGAACAAGTACTTCACCGACGTGGTCCGCTACGACTGCCCGGGCGCGTTGCCCGAGGCCGAGGAGCGCGAGGTGCAGCGCATCGTCGTGCAGGCGTACCGCACGCTGGGCTGCCGCGGCTGGGGTCGTGCCGATCTGATGATCCGCAAGAGCGATCGCAAGCCGTTCCTGCTCGAGATGAACACGTCGCCGGGCATGACCGGCCATTCGCTGGTGCCGATCGCAGCGCGCGCGGCGGGCATCAGCTACGAAGACCTGTGCGTGCAGCTCGCGGCCGCGGCGACGCTCGATTCGGCGCGCGGCGCAACGCCCTGAGCGCGCGCCGCTGAACGACGACCACGCGACGATCACACGACGACATGGCCACCGCCTACGCCACGCCCCTCGCGCTGCCGGCCGACATCCGGCTGATGAACGCGACCGCCGCCGTGCTGGCTGCGATCGGCGCGGTCGCGCTGGTCGCGACCGGGCTGCTGTGGTTCGTGCGCCAGCCGATGTTCGCGCTGCACGGGATTCGTGTCGACGGCGATCTGACGCACAACAGCGTGCTGACGCTGCGGGCGAACGCCGCACCGCGCATGGCCGGCAACTTCTTCACGATGAACCTGGGTGCGACGCAGCGCGCGTTCGAGTCGGTGCCGTGGGTTCGCAGGGCGATCGTGCGGCGCGTCTGGCCGAACAAGCTCGCGGTGCGGATCGAGGAGCACCGGCCGGTCGCGCTGTGGAGCCCGGCGCACGACACCGACGATGGCGCCGACAAGCTGGTCAACAGCTTCGGCGAGGTGTTCGAGGCGAATCTCGGCGATGTCGAGGACGACGCGCTGCCCACGCTGCGCGGTCCCGATGGGACCTCGTCGCACATGCTCGCGCTGTGGGCGCGGCTGCAGGAGGTGGTGGCCGGGCTGGATTCGGCGCACATCGACACGCTCGAGCTGTCGGGCCGCGGCTCGTGGCGCGCCGAGCTGGACTCGGGTGCCGAGATCGAGTTCGGCCGCGGCAGCGACGACGAGGTGATCGAGCGCGCGCGCCGCTTCGTCGCGACGGTGTCGCAGGTCACGCAGCGCTATCAGCGCCCGCTCGAATACGCCGACCTGCGCCATCACGAAGGCTATGCGGTGCGGCTCAAGGGCGTGGCGACTGCCGTGGACGTCTCCGGCAAGCCGGCGAAGAACTAGAGGAACAAAGAGATGCCGAAGGAATACAAGGACCTGGTCGTCGGCCTGGACATCGGCACCGCGAAGGTGATGGTCGTCGTCGCCGAGGTGCTGCCGGGCGGCGAGCTGCGCATCGCCGGGCTGGGCAGCGCGCCGGCGCATGGTCTGAAGCGCGGCGTCGTCGTCAACATCGACGCGACCGTGCAGTCGATCCAGCAGGCCCTGAAAGAGGCCGAGATGATGGCCGACTGCAAGATCACGCGGGTCTACACCGGCATCACCGGCAGCCACATCCGCGGCCAGAACTCGACCGGCATGGTGATCGTGCGCGACAAGGA
>DATEFR010000238.1:0-2836 GCA_035280545.1 Burkholderiaceae bacterium
GCCGACCTGCTCGCGTATGCGCGCGACCGCCTCCTCGATGTAGTCGCCCATCACCCAGTCGGGCCTGGCTTTCGCGATCTGGAGCACGAAGCGGTTCAGCAGCTCGCGGCCCTGCACCGTGTGCGTGACCTCGGGGTGGAATTGCACGCCGTAGTAGCCGCGCGATTCGTCGGCCATGCCGGCGATCGGGCAGCTCGGTGTCGACGCCATCAACTTGAAGCCCGGCGGCAACGCGGTGACCTTGTCGCCGTGGCTCATCCAGACCTTCAGCATGCCGTGACCCTCGGTGGTGCTGAAGTCCTCGATGCCCTGCAGCAGCTTCGTGTGGCCGTGCGCACGAACCTCGGCATAGCCGAACTCGCGGTGATCGGCAGCCTCGACCTGGCCGCCCTGCTGCACCGCCATCGTGAACATGCCGTAGCAGATGCCCAGCACCGGCACGCCCAGCTCCCACACCGCGGCCGGCGCGCGCAGTTCGTGCGCCTCGTAGGTGCTTGCGTGGCTGCCCGAGAGGATGATGCCCTTGGGCGCGAACTCGCGGATGAACGCGTCGCCGACGTCGTTCGGATGGATCTCGCAGTACACGTGCGCCTCGCGCACTCGCCGCGCGATCAGCTGGGTGACCTGGGAGCCGAAGTCGAGGATCAGGATCTTGTCGTGCATGGTGGTGGCGTCGTGGGTTCGGATCTGTCAGGTCGGCGACCCGGCTGCGGCGGTGGCCGTCGCGGCAGGCTCGGCACTCGCCTGCCGCGTTTGCCGCGCGCGCCGGAAGTGGCGCAGCGCGACCAGCATCGAGCCGGCCTGCAGCAGTGCGCAGAAGTACATCGGCGCGCCGATGCGCCAGTCGCCGTGCGGCAGGTGCGAGACGGTCGCCAGCAACGGCGCGCCGATCAGCGGCGCGAACACCGCCATCATGCTGTTCAGCGAGGCGACCGCGCCGGCCGTGCGGCCCTGCGTACCCGGGTCGGCGGCATTCGAGATGATGCTTTGCATCGCGGCCGGCGCCGCGAAGCCGAGCACATTGGCGACGATCACCGCATACAGCATCCAGCCTTCGGGCGCGACGCCCCACAGCACGTAGCACAAGCTGGATGAGACCAGCCCCATGATCGCGAGCCGCTGCGGCGAGAAGCGCTTCAGCAGCTTGCCCAGCAGCACGCCCTGTACCAGCACCGACATCAGCCCGATCGTGAACAGCGACCAGCCGTTCTGCGTCGGCCCCCAGCCGAACTTGAAGGTGGTGTACAGCACCCACGAGGTGTGGGTCATGAACTGCGCGAGCCCGCTGAACGCGACGACCAGCACCAGCGAGCCCACGCCCTTCAGCTCGGCCAGCCCGCGCAGCGAGTTGACCGGATTGGCCTCGCGCAGCACGAACGGCCGGCGCCGCTCGGGCGGCAGCGACTCCGGCAGCACGAACCAGCCGTACAGCCAGTTGATGCAGGCGAGCGTGCCCGACACGAAGAACGGCAGGTGCAGGCTGTGGCCGCCCAGCAGACCGCCCAGCACCGGCCCGAGGATGAAGCCCATGCCCAGCATCGCGCCGAGCTTGCCGAACGCCTTCGCCCGCTCGGCCGGCGGCGTGATGTCGGCCACGTACGCGTTCGCGATCGCGACGTTGGCCTGCAGCGCACCGCTGAAGATGCGCACGACGACCAGCATCCACAGCGAGGTCGCGAGGCCCGTCACGAAGAAGCTCAACGCGAACCCGGCGAAGCCCATCAGCAGCACCGGCCGGCGGCCGTAGCGGTCCGACAGCCGGCCGAGGATCGGCGAGGCGAAGAAGTTCGCGATGCCGAACGCCGCCGCGATCGCGCCGTACCAGAACGCCTGCGCGGCCTGCGAGCTCGTGAACGTGCCGACCAGCGGCGGCAGCACCGGAATGATCAGGCCGATCGCGACCATGTCGATCAGCACCGTCGCCATGATGAACGGCATCGCCGCCCGGCGCTTGGGCGAGGCAGGCAACGGTTGTGCAGTGTCGATCACACCAAATCCTCCAAGGTGACGACCCGGACCGTCGAACCTGCTGCGGCCGCAAGCTGGCGATCGTGGGTCAGCAGCGGCAGCTTCAGCGACCTCGCGAGCCACAAGTAGGCCGCGTCGTACAGCGACAGTGCATGGTCGAGGGCCAATGTCAGCGCGGCACGCACCTGTGCCGGCTCCGGGCTCGCCAGGTCGACCCGGCTACGCACCGCGTCTAGCACCGACCAGGTCAGCATCGCATCTGCCGGCGTCATGCGGGACCGCTTCACGCTGTTCGCAATGATGTTTCCGCACTCCCAGAGCCAGAGCTCGGGGGCGTGCAGCTCGATCTCGCCGAGGCGCACGCGAACATACACGCGCTCGGCACTCTCGCTGCGCTCGTCGGGCAGCAACCAGGTTGCGGTGACCGACGCGTCGATGACGACCGCGGACGGGCGGACCGGCGCCGTCACGCCCGGCCTTCGTCACGCAGCTCGCGCCAGCCAGGTCCGGGCTTGACGCGTGCATGAAGCTCGCGAATGGCCTGCAATTCGCGTTCGATCTGGGCTTGCGCAATCACCGGCACGCGACGCACCGGCAGCATGCGCACGACCTCCTTGCCATGACGCGTGATACGCACCTCTTCGCCTGCCTCGACTGCCTCGATCAGTGCCGAGAAGTTCTGCTTCGCTTCGAAGATACCGGTAGTCCGCATGGTTCTGTCCAGAATAATCAGAATCTGGCCAGATTGTAGCAAAGGCTACTCGCTTCGGTAGTTCGGCGCTTCCTTCGTGATCTGCACGTCGTGCACGTGGCTCTCGCGGATGCCAGCCGACGTGATCTCGACGAACTCGGCCTTCTCGCGCATCTC
>DATEFR010000239.1:0-7319 GCA_035280545.1 Burkholderiaceae bacterium
TCGCCGCGGCAGTGGCTGGTCTGGGCACATCGCTGGGTCGCGCTGCTCGCCGGCCTGCTGCTGGTGCTGCTGGGCCTGACCGGCAGCCTGATGGTGTGGCAGGCCGAGATCGATCGTGCGCTGAACCCGGCGTGGTTCGCAGCGCATCCCGCGTGCGATGCCGCGATGCCGGCGCAGCCGGTGGCGGCGACGCTGGCCGTGCTCGCGCAAGCGGCACCGCAGGCACGCGCGGCGCTCGTGATCGCGCCGGTCGAAGCCGGTGCGCCATTCCAGGTCTGGGAAGCGCGCGACAAGCGCACCGGCTGGCGCCGCGAGCACTTCATCGACGCCCACTGCGCGCGCTACCTCGGCTATCGCGATCGCGGCGCACCGCGGCTGGATGCGGCGCACGCGGCCCCCGCGTTGTACGAGCTGCACACCCGGCTGCTGCTGGGCGAGAACGGCCACACCGTGGTCGGCATCGCCGGCCTGACGTTGCTGGGCCTCGCGCTCAGCGGCGTGGTCGCGTCCTGGCCGCGCCGGAGCACCGGCACAGCGTGGCGGCGCGTGTTCAGCGTGAAGCGCGGCGCCGCGCCGGCGCGCTGGTGGTACGACGTGCACCGCGCGGTCGGCATGTGGCTGCTGCCGCTGTTCCTGCTGATGACCGCGACCGGCACGGCGCTGGTGTTCAGCCAGGAGGCACGCGCGCTGATCGGCACGATCCTGCCGGTGACCGAGCTGCCCCGCATGCCGCGCGACAAGAACAACGCATCGGCGAAGGCGATGCTGCCGGTCGACGAGCTGGTCGCCGCCGCGAACCGCCGCTTCCCGCAGGCGCAGTGGAGCCGGCTGACGCTCAGCGGCGCGGACACCGGCTCATTCGAGGTTCGCCTGCTGCAGCCCGCCGAGCCGCGTGTCGACACCGGCAACACGCGGGTGCGGCTCGATGCCCGCGGCCAGGTCCTCGCGGTCCACGATCCGTTGTCGGCGCCGGCCGGCAACCGGGTGCTCGATTGGATCTTCCCGCTGCACAGCGGCGAGGCGCTGGGGCTGATCGCGCGCCTGGCGTGGACGCTGTTCGGCCTGGTGCCCGCACTGCTGTTCGGCAGCGGCACGTGGCTGTGGTGGCGGCGGCAGCGCGCCATGCAACGCGATTCGCGCGTGCTGGCCGCGGCCGGCGCAGTCGCAGACTGAGCGCAGCGGTCACGCCGGATCGATGAACCGCGGCGGTCGCTTCTCGCGACCGGCCGCGACGGCCTCCATCTGATTCGGCGTGCCGATCAGGCGCATCTGCTCGCTCGTCTCGGCCAGCAGGCCGGTCGCGGGATCGGACGTGGCGGCCTGGTTCAGCAGCCGCTTCGCCGCACGGATCGCATCGGGGCTGCGGCCCGCGATCTCGCGCGCAGTCGCCATCGCAGCCTCGCGCGGATCCGGCGCCACGCGGGTGACGAAGCCATAGGCCTGCGCCTCGTCGGCCGAGAACAGGCGTGCCGTGTAGGTGAGCTCGCGCACGATGTCCTCGCGCGCCAGATGGCGCATCAGCATCGTGCCGGCCATGTCCGGCACGATGCCCCACTTCGTTTCCATGATGCTGAACTTGGTGTCCGGCGCCGCATAGCGGATGTCCGCACCGAGCGCCAGCTGAAAGCCGCCGCCGAAGGCCACGCCGTGCACCGCGGCGACCACCGGAACCGGCAGCTCGCGCCATTGCCAGACCACGTGCTGCGCCCAGTTCGAGATGCCGTGCGAGCGCTGGGTCAGGTCGGTGAACGACAGGAAACTCTTGCCGCTCGCCAGTGCGCCTATCCCTTCGAAGTCCAGCCCGGCGCAGAACGCGCGGCCATTGCCCGACAACACGACGGCCCGCAGGCTGCGATCGCCTGCGAGCTGTTCGCCGACCTCGGCCAGCGCCCAGAACATGGGCTCGTCGATCGCGTTCATCTTGTCCGCCCGGTCGAGGCGGACATCGGCAACGCCGTCGGTCATCGTCACTTGAATGCGGTGGTCCATCGCATGATCACTTTCCAGAGTCCATCAACCGGTGCGGATCACCGAGATGTATTCGGTGCCGCTCTCCGGCAACCATACCTCGCCGGCGCGGCCGTGGATCTGGCGCACGCTGGCGGCTTCGCGCGGGAAGCCGAAGCGCTCGAACCTCCCGGTGCCGGGATCGAAACGGAAGACCGCATTGCCGCCGAAGTCGCTGACCCAGACCTTGTCATGCGCATCGACATAGACCGCATAAGGGCGCGGGTCGCTGCCCGGCAGCTTCCAGCTCTTCCAGCTCCTTGCCGCCGGATCGTGCGTCGACAGGTTGCCGCTGGACCATTCGCTGACCCAGAGGTGGCCGCGGCTGTCGCTCCAGATCCGGCGCGCGCCCTGGTTCTTCGTCGGCGGCTCGACGATCGTCGACTCGCCGGTGCGCCGGTCGATGCGGGCAATGAACGAGCCGGCCAGCGAGCACCACCACACGTCGCCGCCGGGCGTCGTGCAGATGCCGTAGGGCCCGCGGCCGCGCGGTGCGTCTTTGACCGTCACGGTGGCGCTCTTCACCGCGAGCTTGCCGACGACGCCGCCCTGCCCGGTGAACCACAGCTCGCCGTCCGCATCGAAGGTCGCCGTGTTGAGGTTGGCCCGGGCCCCGCCAGCCGGCAGCGCAAACACACGCACCGCGCGATCGGGCCAGCCCACGCGCACGATCGCGCCCTGCCCGCCGTCGGTGATCCAGGCGGCCTTGTCGGGCCCCGGGATCACGCCATGCGGCGACGAGCCGGAACCCAGCGGAATCAGCTCGACGCGCCCGCTCCGCGGGTCGAACCAGCCGAGATGGCCGCTGCCCTGCGCGGTGAACCACACGCCGCCGTCGGGGGCCGGTGCCACGTCGTGGATGCCGGTGCGCTGCGCGGTGCCCAGCGGCCACGACTGCATCGTCGCGCCCGGGGCCGCGGTTTGCTGCAGCCCCCACGACGGCGGCGACAGTGCGGTCGCGCCGAGCAGACCGATGGCGTGGCGTCGCGAAATCGAGTGCCGAATCGAATACACGCCCGCGATCCTGACGCAAGCTGCGCGGGGAGCTACGAACGTGGTTTCCCGTTCGCCCGCTGCGGCTGCTGCGGACCGCCCCAGTCGCCGATGAACGACGGGTGCGAGACCACGGTCTGCAGCGCCTCCTCGGGCGACAACTGGCCCAGCACCGGATGCAGCATCCGGGAGATGTAGCGCGCATCGGTGCGGCTGCAGTGCGTGTGCTCGGCATAGAGCGCCGCGAAGGCGTCATGCCAGTCGTGCCGGGTATGCGGCTTATGGGGCATTCGTCGGCCCTCCTCAACGAGTTCCGGAGCGGGTCCACTAGACTCGACACGACCCGTTACCACAACCCCCTAGAAACCACCTGGGCGGGATTGCGGATCCTGCGTAGCCTTGTTCGGTCGAATCGAGCGTTCAAGAGGTCCGAACGTGAAGTCGCCGAAACCAGATGTCCCGCGGTGGGTGTGGCGCATCAGCCAGAGCGCACCGCTAGGCGAATGGGTGGACTTGAACGCGCCGGCGCCACCGCCGCGGCCGCGCGCACGAGCGGCCGATCTCCCGGAGGTGGCCATCGGCGGCTGGGTCGTCTCGTCGTTCGACTTGCTGCGCGGCATCGAGGTCGATGCGAGCGGCGACACGGTGCCCGACGAATTGTTCGACGAATTCTTCCCGCCGAAGAAGGACGGCACGGATTCGGCCTAGCCGCCTGTCGGTGCAGGCGCGCCTCGCCTCGGTGCGTCACACCGGTGCGATCGCGCGATACAGCTCCAGGTATTGCGACGCGGCGCCGCGCCACGAGAAGTCCTGCGCCATCGCGATCGCCTGCAGCTTGCGCCAGGCCTCGCGGTCCTTCGTGTAGACCTCGGCGGCGCGTTGCAGCGCTCCGTCCAGCGCCTGGGTCGAGGGCGCGTCGAACACGAACCCGGTCGCGCGGCCGGCCGCGAGGTTCTCGGCGCTCTCGTCGACCACGGTGTCGGCGAGCCCGCCGACGCGCCGCACGATCGGCAGCGTTCCATAACGCAGTCCGTACATCTGCGTGAGCCCGCAAGGCTCGAAGCGCGACGGCACCAGGATCGCATCGGCGCCCCCGATCAGGCGGTGGGCAAACGCCTCGTCGTAGCCGATGCGTACCGCGACCTGCTGCGGATTCGCCTTGGCCGCCTCGCGGAACGCCTCCTCGAGCGCCGGGTCGCCGGTGCCTTGCAGGGCGAGCTGGCCGCCGCGCTGCACCAGGCCAGGCAGCGCGCCCAGCACGAGGTCCAGCCCTTTCTGCGAGGTCAGCCGGCTCACCACGCCGAACAGCGGCACGTCGGCTGTTTCGGCCAGGCCGAGCTCGCGCTGCAGCGCGAGCTTGCAGCGCGCCTTGCCGTCCATCCGATCGGGTGTGTAGTGCGCCGCGAGCGCGGTGTCGCTGGCCGGGTTCCAAACCTCGCCGTCGACGCCGTTGAGCACGCCGCTGACATCGGCGCCGCGGCCGCGGATCACGCCGTCGAGCCCGACGCCGAACTCCTGCGTGCCGATCTCGCGTGCGTAGGTCGGGCTGACCGTCGTGACCCGCCGCGCGTACTTCAGGCCCGCCTTCATGAACGACAGCTGGCCGTGGAACTCGAGCCCGGTGTGGGTCATGTAGCGCGACGGCAGCTCGAGCAGCCGGAAGTCGGCATGCGGGAACAGGCCCTGGTACGCGAGGTTGTGCACCGTGTAGACGGTCGCCGCGCGGGTCGGCGGATGCGCGGAGACGTACGCGCAGCTCATCGCGGCGTGCCAGTCGTGCGCATGCATCACCTGCGGCGTCCACGACGGGTCGAGCTCGCCGGCCGCCAGCCGCGCGGCGATCCAGCCCAGCATCGCGAAGCGCTGCAGGTTGTCGGGCCACTCGCTGCCGTCGGCCGCCTGGTACGGGCTGCCGCCGCGCCGGTACAGGTACGGCGCGTCGATCACGTAGGCGGGCACGTGGCTGTACGGCATCTGCCCGAGACGCAGGCGGATGCGCGCGGCGCCGAACAGCGGGCCGAACTCGAGCACGGTCTTCTGGTGCAGCACCGCGTCGGCGAACGCCGGCAGGCCCGGCAACAGCAAGCGGACCTCGGCCCCCTGCGCGATCAGCGCCTGCGGCAACGCACCCAGCACGTCGGCCAGCCCTCCGGTCTTGACCAGCGGGAACACCTCGGCGCCGACATGAAGGACCTTGATCGTCATTCTTGGTTGAGCTTGTCCAGCATCTCGCGCGTCACGAGCACGATGCCGTTCTCCGAGCGGTAGAAGCGCTTCGCGTCTTCCTCCGCGTCCTCGCCGACCACCAGGCCGTCGGGGATGAAGCAGCCGCGGTCGACGACCACGCGCGTCAGCCGGGCATGCCGCCCGACCTGCACGCCGGGCAGCAGCACCGCCCAGTTGACGTTGGCGTACGAGTTGACCCGCACGCTGGAGAACAGAACGCTGCGATGCACCTCGCCCGAGACGATGCAGCCGCCGGACACGACCGACTCGATCGCCATGCCGCGCCGGTCGGCCTGGTCGTGCACGAACTTGGCCGGCGGCAGCTGCGCCTGGTAGGTCCAGATCGGCCAGCGCGTGTCGTAAAGGTTGAGCTTCGGGTCGGTCGCGGTCAGGTCGATGTTCGCGTCCCAGTACGCATCGATCGTGCCGACGTCGCGCCAGTACGGCTCCTCGTTGTGCCGCGTGCCGACCGCGCTGAGCTCGAACGGGTGCGCCGCGACCTGGCCGTTCTTCACGGCGCGCGGGATGATGTCCTTGCCGAAGTCGTGGCTGGAGTTCGGGTCGTTGATGTCGCGCTCGAGCTCCTTGTACATGAAGCGCGCGTTGAAGATGTAGATGCCCATGCTCGCGAGCGAGCGGGTCGGATCGCCCGGCATGGTGGGCGGCTCGGGCGGCTTCTCGACGAAGTCGGTGACCATGTGGTTCGCGTCGACCGCCATCACGCCGAACGCGACCGCCTCCTCGCGCGGCACCGCGATGCAGCCGACCGTGCACTCGCGCCCCTTGGCCACGTGATCGGCCAGCATCAGCGCGTAGTTCATCTTGTAGATGTGGTCGCCGGCGAGCACGACGATGTAGTCGGCGCCGTAGCTCGCGAGGATGTCCTGGTTCTGATAGACCGCATCGGCGGTGCCGCGGTACCAGCTCTCGCCGTCGGTGCGCTGCTGCGCCGGCAGCAGGTCGACGAACTCGTTCATCTCGCTCTTCAGGAACCCCCAGCCGCGCTGCACATGCCGCAGCAGGCTGTGGCTCTTGTACTGCGTGATCACGCCGATCCGGCGTATGCCCGAGTTCAGGCAGTTGGACATCGCGAAGTCGACGATGCGGAACTTGCCGCCGAAGTACACCGCCGGCTTTGCGCGCCGGTCGGTCAGGTTCTTCAGTCGGCTGCCGCGGCCGCCCGCGAGCACGAGCGCGACGGCACGTTTGGGCAGATCCAGGCTCAGCGCCAGTTCGGTCGGTGTCATGGTCCTCTTGTCTCCCGTTGTTTCGTTGGTTTCGATCGACGGACCCACAGTGTATGTGGATGGGGTGCCAGCACCACAGTGCTTCGCCGTAGGCGCGCATGCAGCGGCCCGCGCTGCGTTCAGGCGCAAAATTTGCGTGCGGCCCGGTTCTGGGATCGGCCACCCGATGCGACACTTCGGGATGAGCCGCCGCGGCACACACGTTGCTTCGTTGATTCTTCGACCATCATGAACGAACGAGTGATACCCAGTTTCCAACCTCCGATCGACGATCTCGGCCGGGCCGTCGAAGAGCAGTTGCTCGACGACGTCGGCGTCGCCCCCAGCGATGCCAACGCCAACGACCTGATGCAGGCGATCTCGCAGGTCGCGCGCCGCCAGCTGTCGCAGCGCTGGGTCGAGACCCAGGCCCTGCAGCGCGAGGCCAAGGCGCGTCGCGTCTACTACCTCTCGATGGAGTTCCTGATCGGCCGCACGCTGGGCAACGCGCTGGGCGCGCTGGACCTGCGCGGCCCGGGCGCCGCCGCGATGGCGCGGCACGCGCAGACGCTCGAGGACGTGGCCGACTGCGAGCCCGACGCGGCGCTGGGCAACGGCGGCCTGGGCCGCCTCGCCGCTTGCTTCCTCGACTCGATGGCCACGCTCGAGCTGCCCTCGTTCGGCTACGGCATCCGCTATGAATACGGCATGTTCGCCCAGGAGATCCGCGGCGGCGTGCAGATCGAGCACCCCGATCCGTGGCTCGCGGACGGCAGCGCATGGGAGTTTCCGCGCGCCGGCATCACCTACCCGGTGCGCTTCGGCGGCTGGGTCGAGCACAGCGGCAGCGGCGCCGAGGCCAAGGCG
>DATEFR010000240.1:0-6492 GCA_035280545.1 Burkholderiaceae bacterium
ACCGTGCCGCTGTTCGCGTCCATCCTGCGCATTCCGTTCTCGATCATCGCGCCGGTGATCGTCGTGATTTGCGCGATCGGCGCCTACACGGTGCACAACGCGATGCTGGACATCTGGTTCATGCTGGGCTTCGGCGTGATCGGCTACGTGTTCAAGAAGCTCGACTACCCGCTCGCGCCCATGGTGCTCGCGCTGGTGCTGGGCGACAAGGCCGAGGACTCGTTCCGCCAGGCGATGCTGGTGTCGCAGGGCGACGTCTCCATCATGTGGTCCAACCCGCTGGTCGGCACGATCACGACGCTCGCGCTGCTGATGCTGTGCTGGCCCCTGCTCGCGAAGGCGCTGCACCTGCTGCGCCCGGCCAAGGTCAACGCGCTCGCGGCGCAGCAGCCGGTGGACTGAAAACGGATCCGCGGGAACGCGTCAGATCTTCCCCTGCTGCTTCAGCCGGCTCAGCGTCTCGGCCGCGAGATTCAGGTACGACGCGAGTTCCTTCTTCGGGATGCGGTCGGCGAGGTCGGGGTGCTTGCGGAAGAACCGCTGCACCCGGCCCGGCGCGTCCAGCAGGTGCAGCGTGATCGTGTGCGCCATCACCTCGCTCATCAGCTTCATCACCTCGTACTCGAAGCGCGCCTTGAAGTGCGGGTGCGATTCGATGAACTCGACCCACTGCTCCATCGGCAATCGCGCGACACGCGCCTTGGTGACGCAGACGATGCTGTACGGCGTCGGCGTGTTCAGCCGCCACGCGGCATAGCTGGTCTCGATGTCGCGCTCGCCGGCGAAGCGCAGGATCATCTCCTTGGCCTCGGCGTTCGAGACCACGCGCTTGAGGATGCCGTCGAGCACGAAGTACTGCTCCATGTCGTGCACGCCCTGGTGCAGCAGGTACTCGCCTTTCGCGCAGTCGACGATGTCGAGGTGCCGCTCGAGCTCGTCGCGCTCGACGTCGGTCATTTCCTTCAGCACGACGTTCTGGCCGAGCTGGACGTGGACGATGTTGCGGGATCGGTGGCTCTCGACTGCAGTCATCACGAAATGATACGGCCCGGTGCGGCCTCTAGGTGGTTGCCCTAGTCCATGACCGCGGTCAAGAGCGCCGCGCTTCGTTGCTCGGACACTGCATGCACTCCCCCCGCGCGCCCTTGTTCGCGGACCGTGCGCAGTCGGATTTGGTGCGGCGCAACGGAGTTCGATTCGTATTCCTCCTGACGCGCGAACTCATCTGCTCAAGCGCCAGGTCTCAGGCTTCGGCAGGGCGACCCGCCCGGACCGGAACAGACTCACATCAGGCCAGGAGACTTTTCATGAACCAATCCATCGCAGCCAGCGCCGGCCACAGTGGCGCCGCCGCGACTTCCACGAGCTCGGCGCATCGATGGGGCCAGCTGGTGATGGGCATCGTCTGCATGGCGATGATCGCGAACCTGCAATACGGCTGGACGCTGTTCGTCAACCCCATCTCCGACAAGCACGGCTGGAGCCGCGCGGCGATCCAGGTCGCGTTCACGATCTTCGTGCTGACTGAAACCTGGCTGGTGCCGATCGAAGGCTACCTGGTCGACCGCTTCGGGCCGCGTCCGGTCGTGCTGGTCGGCGGCGTGCTGTGCGCGCTGGGCTGGGTCATGAACTCGTTCGCCGACACGCTGACCATGCTGTACATCGCCGCGGCGATCGGCGGCATCGGTGCCGGTGCGGTCTACGGCACCTGCGTCGGCAATGCGCTGAAGTGGTTCCCGGACCGGCGCGGCCTCGCGGCCGGGTTGACCGCGGCCGGCTTCGGTGCCGGCTCGGCGCTGACCATCGTGCCGATCTCGGCGTTCATCAAGTCCAACGGCTACGAAGCGGCGTTCCTGTACTTCGGCCTCGGCCAGGGCCTGATCGTGTTCCTGCTCGCGCTGTTCCTGACCCGGGCGCCCGAGACCAAGAAGATGACCGGCATCTCGTCGATCAACGTGCTGCAGAGCAAGCGCGACTACGCGCCTGGCGAGGTGCTGCGCCAGCCGGTGTTCTGGGTCATGTACCTGATGTTCGTGATGGTCGCGGCCGGCGGGCTGATGGCGACCGCGCAGCTCGGCCCGATCGCGAAGGACTTCAAGATCGGCGAGATCCCGGTGAACATCATGGGCCTGGTGCTGCCGGCGCTGACTTTCGCGCTGGCGATCGACCGGGTGCTCAACGGGCTGACGCGGCCGTTCTTCGGCTGGGTTTCGGACCAGATCGGCCGCGAACCGACCATGTTCATCGCGTTTGCGCTCGAAGCGGTCGGCATCTTGGCGCTCTACACCTTCGGCCAGCACCCGGTGGCGTTCGTGATCCTGACCGGCCTGGTGTTCTTCGCCTGGGGCGAGATCTACAGCCTGTTCCCGTCGACCTGCGCCGACACCTTCGGCTCCAAGTACGCGGCCTCCAATGCCGGCCTGCTGTACACGGCCAAGGGCACGGCCTCGCTGCTGGTGCCGCTGTCCAGCGTGCTCGCGACGGCCACCGGCAGCTGGCATGCGGTGTTCATCGTCGCCAGCGTGATGAACGCCATCGCGGCGCTGCTCGCCTGGTTCGTGCTGCGGCCGATGCGGCGCTCGGTGATGGAGCGCTCGACCGTCACCAACACCTGAACCGGTTTTCCATGCAGGCGATTTTCGTGAAAGTTGACCGCGGTCATCGGCCTGAGCCGGGGGTCGAATCCATAGTCCCGGCACATTCTTGAGGAGAGACAGGTATGTCCGCTGTTCTGAACACGCCGCCGCAAGCCCGCGCGGCGGACGACAAGGCCGGAGAAGTCGCGCAAGCCCAGCTGACCGACGGCTTCCATCTGGTCATCGATGCACTGAAGCTCAATGACATCGACACGATCTTCGGCCTGCCCGGCATTCCCGTCACGGACCTGTGCCGCATGGCGCAAGCCGAGGGCCTGCGTGTCATCTCGTTCCGTCACGAGCAGCATGCCGGCAACGCGGCGGCCGCGGCCGGCTTCCTGACCGGCAAGCCCGGCATCTGCCTGACGGTCTCGGCACCGGGCTTCCTGAACGGCCTGACCGCGCTCGCGAACGCGACGACCAACTGCTTCCCGATGATCCTGATCAGCGGCTCGTCGGAGCGCGAGATCGTCGACCTGCAGCAAGGCGACTACGAGGAGATGGACCAGCTCGCGATCGCCAAGCCGCTGTGCAAGGCGGCCTTCCGCGTGCTGCACGCCGAGGACATCGGCGTCGGCATCGCGCGGGCGATCCGCGCCGCCGTGTCGGGCCGCCCGGGCGGCGTCTATCTCGACCTGCCGGCCAAGCTGTTCGCGCAGACGATGGACGCCGAGGCCGGCAAGAAGTCGCTGATCAAGGTCGTCGACCCGGCGCCCAAGCAGATCCCGGCGCCCGAGGCGGTCAAGCGCGCAGTCGACCTGCTGAAGGGCGCGAAGAAGCCGCTGATCCTGCTCGGCAAGGGCGCGGCCTATGCGCAGTGCGATGCGGACATCCGCGCGCTGGTCGAGAAGACCGGCATCCCGTACCTGCCGATGTCGATGGCCAAGGGCCTGCTGCCCGACACGCACGGGCAGTCGGCCGCGGCCGCGCGCTCGTACGTGCTGCAGGAGGCCGACGTGGTGCTGCTGGTCGGCGCGCGGCTGAACTGGCTGCTCTCGCACGGCAAGGGCAAGACCTGGGGCGCCGAGAAGGGCCCCAAGCAATTCATCCAGATCGACATCTCGCCGACCGAGATCGACAGCAACGTCGCGATCGCCGCACCGGTGATCGGCGACATCGGCTCGTGCGTCTCGGCGATCGTGAACGCGCTGGGCGCGAACTTCGCGAAGCCGCCGGCCGAGTGGACCGATGCGATCGCGCAGCGCAAGGACAAGAACCTCTCGAAGATGGCCGAGACGCTCGCGAAGCGGCCCTCGCCGATGAACTTCCACAGCGCGCTGTCGGTGATCCGCGACGCGGTCAAGAAGCGGCCCGATGCGATCGTCGTCAACGAAGGCGCGAACACGCTGGACTTCGCCCGCTCCATCGTCGACATGTACGAGCCGCGCAAGCGCCTGGACGTCGGCACCTGGGGGATCATGGGCATCGGCATGGGCTTCGCGGTGGCCGCGGCAGTCACGACCGGCAAGCCGGTGATCGCGATCGAGGGCGACAGTGCGTTCGGCTTCTCCGGCATGGAGGTCGAGACGATCTGCCGCTACAACCTGCCGATCTGCGTGATCGTCTTCAACAACAACGGCGTGTACCGCGGCACCGACAAGAACCCGTCGGGCCATTCGGACGTCGCGCCCACCGTGTTCGTCAAGGACGCCCGCTACGACAAGCTGATGGAAGCCTTCGGCGGCGTCGGCGTCAACGCGACGACCGCCGACGAGCTCGAAAAGGCGCTCGCCGAGGCGGTCGCGTCGGGCAAGCCCACGCTGATCAACGCCGTGATCGACGAGGCGGCCGGCACCGAGAGCGGCCGCATCAGCAGCCTGAATCCCCAAAGCGCAGTCAAGAAGTAATTCGTCTACATCACCCTTTCATCCACGAGCCATCAGGAGCACTCATATGAGCACCAAACCACTCGCCGGCATCAAGATCATCGACTTCACCCACGTCCAGGCCGGGCCGGCCTGCACGCAGCTCCTGGCCTGGTTCGGCGCCGACGTCATCAAGGTCGAGCGCCCCGGCTCGGGCGACGTGACGCGAACCCAGCTGCGCGACATCCCGAACGTCGATGCGCTGTACTTCACGATGCTCAACAGCAACAAGCGCTCGATCACGCTGGACACCAAGACGCCCGAGGGCAAGCAGGTGCTCGAGACCATGGTCCGCCAGTGCGACGTGCTGGTCGAGAACTTCGGCCCCGGGGCGCTGGACCGCATGGGCTTCAGCTGGGAGCGCATCCAGGAGCTGAACCCCAAGATGATCCACGCGTCGGTGAAGGGCTTCTCCGAAGGCCACCACTACGAAGACCTGAAGGTGTACGAAAACGTCGCACAGTGTGCCGGCGGCGCAGCATCGACCACCGGCTGGTGGAAGGGCGAGAACTCGGTTCCGACGATCAGCGCCGCGGCGCTGGGCGACACGAACACGGGCATGCACCTTGCAATCGGCATCCTGACTGCCCTCATCGGCCGTGACAAAACCGGCAAGGGTCAGAAGGTGGCGTGCTCGATGCAGGACGCCGTGCTCAATCTCTGCCGCGTCAAGATGCGTGACCAGCAGCGCCTGGAGAAGGTGGGTTACCTCGAGGAGTATCCGCAGTACCCGCACGAGATGGAAGCGTTCGCCGACAAGGTCACGCCGCGCGGCGGCAATGCCGGCGGCGGCGGCCAGCCGGGCTGGATCCTGAAGTGCAAGGGCTGGGAGACCGACCCGAACGCGTACATCTACTTCACGGTCCAGGGCCACGCCTGGGAGCCGATCTGCGACGCGCTGGGCAAGCCCGAGTGGAAGACCGACCCGGCCTACACGACCGCGAAGGCGCGCCAGCCGCACATCGAGAAGATCTTCGCGACGATCGAGGACTTCATCAAGGACAAGACCAAGTTCGAGGCCGTCGACATCTTCCGCAAGCACGACATCCCGTGCGCCCCGGTGCTGAGCATGAAGGAACTGCTGCGCGACGAGTCGCTGCGCAAGAGCGGCTCCATCGTCGAGGTGGCGCACAAGGAGCGCGGCAGCTACTGGACCATCGGCAGCCCGATCAAGTTCTCGGACCTGAAGCCGGAAGTCACCGCGTCGCCGCTGCTGGGCGAGCACACCGACGAGGTGCTGAAGGATCTCGGTTACACGCCGACGCAGATCAAGGAGCTGCACGCCGCCAAGGCCGTCTGACCGCCTGACGTTACAGGGTGCTCAGGAAACGGCGCCCGCGGGCGCCGTTTCTGTTTTTTCGGTCATAGAGTACGGGCATGAACACGCCGATCGATTGCCACCAGCTCGTCGCCGCCATCGGCGACGCCGTGATCGCCTCCGATGCCCAAGGCGCGATCACGCTGTGGAACCCGGGCGCCGAGCGCATGTTCGGCTACAGCGAGGCCGAGGCGCTCGGCCAGTCGCTGGACATCATCATTCCCGAGCGGCTGCGCGGCCGCCACTGGGAGGGCTACGACAAATCCATGGCCACCGGCACCAGCCGCTACGGCCATGACCTGCTGCGCGTGCCGGCAACGCACAAGGACGGCCGCGCGATGTCGATCGCATTCACGGTCGCCATGCTGTTCGGCGCGGACGGCAAGGTCAGCGCCATCGTCGCGGTGATCCGCGACGAGACCCAGCGCTTCAACGACGACCGGGCGCTGCGCAAGCGCCTGACCGAGGCCGAGGCCAAGCTGGCCGCCGCGGCGTCGTCGTCGACATCGAGCTGAACAGAATCTGAAACTCCCGCGGAGACTCCCATGAGCAAGGCGCTCGAAGGCTATCGAATCCTCGATTTCACGCACGTGCAGTCCGGCCCGACCTGCACGCAGCTGCTCGCGTGGTTCGGTGCCGACGTGATCAAGGTCGAACGCGCCGGCGAGGGCGA
>DATEFR010000241.1:0-4637 GCA_035280545.1 Burkholderiaceae bacterium
TCGCTGAAGTACAGCAGCGCGACCCAGAACAGCTTGCGGCGGTAGACCGGCCTGCCGGGCGCGGCACTCTCGGCGCTCTCGGTCCTGGCAGCGCCGGGGGTCGGTGAACTCATGGGCGCATTCTAGGGACGCGTCCGGGCCCGCCTCGCGAAACTCTCGTCAGGGCCTGGACGGATCCTGGCGATAGATCGCCTCGGCCAGCGCGAGCAGCTTCTCGCGCGGCAGGGCACCGACCAGCGCATAGCCGGTCGGCCCGCTGCCCGCGCTCTTGCCCTCGACCCAGTAGAACAGGCCGAGCTCGCCCTGCTGTTCGTAGCGGAACGCCGCGGGCGTCGCGTCTTCGGGCTTGCGCAGGTAGACGGTCACGCGCTGCGCCTTGGCGGCGGCGCTGGCGGCGCCCGGCGGCGCGATCGCCTGGTACATCAGCTGCGCGCTCGGGCCGGACGCGTCCGGCAGCAGCCGCCCGCCGACCAGCTCGAAGCCCTGCTCGCGCAGGTCGAACAGCTTGACCGGCACGTCGAGCCGGCGCGTCAGCCAGCGGCTCAGGTGTTCTTCCTGGGCCTTCACTTCGACCGGGTGCCGCACCTCGGGCACGTAGACGCTGTGAGCGACTGCTGCCCGCTGCACCCAGCCGGAAGCCCGCGCCGCCGATGCGCCCGCCACGCTGGTCGCCGACGGCGCCTGCATCCGCCACATCAGCCCGGCACCGACGGCGCCGCCGAGCACGAACAGCGCCAGGGCCGCGGCCCAGCGCGTCCATGCGACGGCCGGCAGCACGGCAGGCGCCTTGCGCCAGACGATCTGCGTCAGCGCGGTCGGCACGGCCTCGTCGAGCACCGGGTCGAGCGCAGAACGCAGCGAGCGCGCATCGGCCGACCAGGCGCGCACGCGCGCGGCGTCGTCCGGGTGCTCGCGCAGCCAGGCCTCGACCTCGGCGCGCTGTTCGGGCGACAGCTCGCCGTCGATCCAGGCCGAGAGCAGGGCGTCGTTCGGAGCGGTGTTCATGGCGATCGATTCAGACGACGCGGCGCAGCGTGCCCTGCGGCGGCATCGCGCCCTTGCCGTCGAGCAGCGCGCGCAGCGCAATGCGGGCGCGCGACACGCGCGACATCACGGTGCCGATCGGGATGCGCAGCGCCTCGGCGCATTCCGCGTACGACAGCTGCTCGAGCGTGACCAGCAGCAGCGCCTCGCGCTGCTCGAGCGAGAGGCGGCCCAGCGCCTTGACCAGGTCGAGCTGCAGGCCGACGTCGCTGCTGGCGGCGGGCTGGCTCGCGTCGGGGTCGAAACCCTCGCTCGGCTCGACCAGCGCCGCACGCGCATGGCGGCGGCGGTCGTCGATGTAGGCGTTGTGCGCGATGCCGATGGTCCAGACCAGGATGTCGCGGCGCTGGTCGAACTGGTGCCAGTGCGCGAGCGCGCGTTCGAGCGCGGTCTGCACCAGGTCGTCGGCCGCATGCGGGTCGAACACCAGCGAGCGAGCGTAACGCCGCAGCCGCGGGATCACGCCGAGCAGCTGCTCGCAGAACACGAGCGGTGCGGCAGCAGGGGCGGCTGAGGAGACGTCCACGACTCGGTGTACGCGCGCGGCGCGGCGCCTATTCCGCCGAGCGGGGCGAATCGGGCCGGGCCGGCCAGATCGCCGCTTCGTCGAAACCGAGCGCGGCGAAGTCGGCGACCCGCAGCGGCGCATCGCTGGCGAGGAAGAAGTCGTCGAGCTGCGGCGGCGCGACCGCCGTGCCGGCGAGCATCGCGTGCACCTGGCCGCGGTGGTGGATCTGGTGCTGGAACAGGTGCGCCAGCACCCGTGCCAACGGCTCGGGCATCACGCCGAGGCGGCGTGGGATGCCGACGACCGTGCGCTCGACCGCTTCATCGACCAGCGGGCGGCACAGCGCGATCAGCCGCGCGTCGCACGCCGCCTGCTCGGCGCGCAGCTCGGCGCAGCTCGCGTACGGCTCCTCGGGATCGAAGAAGGCCTCGAAACCCAGGTTCGCCGGGCGGCCGGCCAGGCTGCGTTCGATTGCGTCGAGGTAGTACCAGTCGACCGTCAGGAGGTGGTTCAGCGTCGCCTTGATCGAAGGGAAGAAGCTCGTGCGCCTCGCCTCGAAATCGGCCTGCGAAAGCTGCGCGCACGCCGCGAGCAGCCGGTGGTTGGCCCACGCGTTGTTGTGGGCCTGCGCGCGCAATAGTTGGGAAAGCGCGTCCATCCCCGAAGTCTAGGCTCAGCGGCGACCCGGCCGATCCGGGACAATGCAGCCATGGACTTGCCCCGACGAGCGCTGGCACCGAGCTTTTCCGCGCAGGAGTTTCGCGCCGCGCTGGGCATGTTCGCGACTGGCGTGACCATCGTCACCGCCCGAACGCCGGACGGTGCACCGGTCGGGTTGACGGCCAACTCGTTCAATTCGGTCTCGCTGTCGCCGCCGCTGGTGCTGTGGAGCCTGGCCCGCACGGCCGGCTCGATGCCGGCGTTCGAGCGCGGCTCGCACTACGCGATCAACATCCTCGCGGCCGACCAGCATGCGCTGGCCGAGCGCTTCTCGAGCAAGTCGGTCGACCGGTTTGCCGACGTCGCGTTTCGCGAAGGCGCCGGCGGCGCGCCCATCCTGCAAGGCGCCGTCGCGGTGTTCGAGTGCTTCAACCGCAGCCGCTACGAGGAAGGCGACCACGTGATCTTCGTCGGCGAGGTCGAGCGCTGCGAGCATCGCGCGGGCGCGACGCCGCTGATCTTTCACGGCGGGCGGTACTTCACGGAGCTGCCGCTCTAGGTCCCCTCTCCCTCTGGGAGAGGGTTAGGGTGAGGGTCAACGAGTACCGCCGTTCCTCCGAGCACTCGAGTCCCACGCTGGCCCTCACCCCAGCCCTCTCCCAGAGGGAGAGGGAGAAGACGCACGCCGCTGCGCGAACTCGGCGAACCACGCGACGCACCCCGCATTCGCCATCGCATCGAGCTTGAACACCGCATCGGCCGGCGCCCCCATCAGCAGCTTCTTCAGCGGCAGCTCCATCTTCTTGCCCGACAGCGTGCGCGGCACCGCATCGACCTGGAAGATCTCGTTCGGCACATGCCGCGCCGACAGCGCGGTCTTGATGCCCTGGCGGACGCGCCGCGTCAGCGCCTCGTCGAGCACGAGTCCCTCGCGCAGCACGACGAACAACGGCATGTAGCTCTCGCGGCCCAGGTACTCGAGGTCGACGACGATGCTGTCCAGCACCTCGGGCAGCACCTCGACCGCACGGTACAGCTCGGCCGTGCCCATGCGGATGCCGTGGCGGTTGATCGTCGCGTCGCTGCGGCCGTAGATGATCGCGCCGCCGCGCGGCGTGATGCGGATCCAGTCGCCGTGGCGCCAGATGCCGGGGTACATGTCGAAGTAGCTGTCGTGATAACGCTGGCCCACGGCGGCGCGCCCGCCGCCGGGCCGCCCCAAGGCGGGCGCGGACCCCCTCGGGGGGTGGGCGGTATTTCCGCCCGGGGGCTCCATGTCACCCCAGAAATACAGCGGCATCGACGGCATCGGCTTCGCGCAGACCAGCTCGCCGACCTCGTCGACCAGGTCGCGGCCGCGCCCGTCCGGCCCCGGCTCGGACCAGGCGCGCACATCGGCGCCCAGGCAGCGGCACTGCATCTCGCCGGCGACCACCGGCAGCGTCGCCAGCCCGCCGACGAACGCGCCCGCGACATCGGTGCCGCCGGAGATCGGGTTCAGCCAGATGCGCCGCTCGCCGTTCGGCCCACCGACCTTGGGCAGCATGCGCCAGATCCACTCGTACGACTCGATCGAGAGCGGCGAGCCGGTCGAGCCGATGGCGCGCAGGTAACGCAGGTCGGCGGCCTGCATCGGCGCGATGCCGGCCTTCTGGCAGTTCGCGTAGTACGCGGCACCGGCGCCGAAGAAGGTCGTCCCGGTCGCCGCGGCGAAACGCCACAAGGTCGTCAGGTCGGGCGCGCCGAGTGCGGCACGCGGGCCTGCCGGGTGGCCGTCGTAGATGCAGATCGTCGTGCCGCCGAGCAGCGCCGCGAGCTGCGAGTTCCACATGATCCAGCCGGTGGTGCTGTACCAGTGGAAGCGGTCCCAGGTCTGCACGCTGGCGCCGACGTTGTCGTGCAGCACGCCCATCTTCAGCCCCTCGATCATCACGCCGCCGTGGCCGTGCACGATGGGCTTGGGCAGGCCGGTCGTGCCGCTCGAGTAGACGATCCACAGCGGGTGGTCGAACGCGACCCAGCGCGGCGCGAAGGGCTCGTCCACGGTCGCGACCGTCAACGCGTCGAAGTCGTGCAGCGTGCGATTCGGCGCGGCGAGCCGCTGGGCGTCGGCCATGCGGTCCTGGTAGCGCAGCAGCACCGCATCGCGCACCGACGGCAGCGCGTCGAGCAGCTCGCGCACCACCGGCAGCCGGTCGTGCGCGACCCCGCCGTACGCATAGCCGTCGCAGGCGATCAGCACCTTGGGCTCGATCTGGCGAAAGCGATCGAGCACCGCGACCGGCCCCATGTCGGGCGAGCACACCGACCAGATCGCGCCCAGGCTCGCCACCGCGAGGAACGCGACGACGGTCTGCGGCGCGTTCGGCAGGTACGCGCAGACCCGGTCGCCCGGCTGCACGCCCATGCGCGACAGCGCATCCGC
>DATEFR010000242.1:0-8859 GCA_035280545.1 Burkholderiaceae bacterium
CAGCAACACCTCGATCCCCTTCTTGCGGAAGATCTCGAGCTGCGGGCTGCTCTTCGCCGCGGTCAGGCTGTCGGCCGTGACGTAGTAGATCGCCTCCTGGCCTTCCTTCATGCGGCTCACGTAGTCCGCGAACGAGACGCCCTCGTCGGCCTGCGTCGATGCGAAGCGCAACAGCTTCGCGAGCCGCTCCTGGTTCGCGTGATCCTCGCCGACACCTTCCTTCAGCACGACGCCGAAGTCCTTCCAGAACGCCGCGTATCTGTCCTTCTCGGCAGCGTCTTCGCTGTCGGCGAGACCTTCGAGCATAGCCAGCACGCGCTTGGTCGAACCCTCGCGGATCGCCTTCACGTCGCGGCTCTCTTGCAGCAGCTCGCGGCTCACATTCAACGGCAGGTCGCTCGAGTCGATCACGCCCTTGACGAAGCGCAGGTACACCGGCATCAGCGCCTCGGCATCGTCCATGATGAAGACGCGCTTGACGTACAGCTTCACGCCGCCGCGCTTGTCGCGGTTCCACAGGTCGAACGGCGCCTTCGCCGGGATGTACAGCAGCTGCGTGTATTCGCTGCGCCCCTCGACACGGTTGTGCGTGTAGGCCAGTGGCGCCTCGCTGTCGTAGCTGATCTGCTTGTAGAACTCCTCGTACTGCTCCTTCGCGATCTCGCTCTTGTTGCGGGTCCACAGCGCGGCGGCCTTGTTGACCGGCGCCCATTCATCCTTCGTGACCTGCTTCTGCGCCTCGCTGTCCCACTCTTCCTTCTGCATCAGGATGGGCAGCGAGATGTGGTCGGAGTACTTGCCGACGATGGACTTGAGCTTCCACGCGCTGAGGAACTCGTCCTCGCCCTCGCGCAGGTGCAGCGTCACGCTGGTGCCGCGCGCGGCGCGTGTGATCGTCTCGACTTCGAAGTCGCCGGCGCCTTCCGAGCTCCAGCGCACGCCTTCCTCGGGCTTCAGCCCGGCGCGGCGCGACTCGACGGTGATCCGATCCGCGACGATGAAGCCGCTGTAGAAGCCGACGCCGAACTGGCCGATCAGCTGCGCATCCTTCTTCTGGTCGCCTTCGAGCGCGGCCATGAATTCGCGCGTGCCGCTCTTCGCGATCGTGCCCAGATTCGCAACCGCCTCGTCGGCCGCGAGGCCGATGCCGTTGTCGGTGATCGTGATCGTGCGCGCTTCCTGGTCGAACGCGACGCGCACCTCGAGGTTCGGCGCATCCTCGTACAGCAGGTTGTCGGCCAGCGCCTCGAAACGCAGCTTGTCGCATGCGTCCGACGCGTTGGAGATCAGCTCGCGCAGGAAGATCTCCTTGTTCGAGTACAGCGAATGGGTGACGAGGTGCAGGATCTGCTTGACCTCGGCCTGGAAAGAAAGTGTCTGCTTGTCCATGACGGCAATGTTCTTCGGTTGGAACGTTGGGTGAAAAAGGGGAACTCCCGGGCAGCAACGGCCACGGCCGATCTGGCGGCGAGGGCGGCATTTTCAACCCTAGTCGGCCACGGCGGCACTCCCGCACAATCGGCGCATGGCGCTACGCACTGTCACGGCCACCCGCTACGTCACCCCGCTGCGCGAGGGCGGCTCGTTGCCCGCGGTGATCGAGGCCGACGACGACGGCCTGTACGTGCTCAAATTCCGCGGCGCCGGCCAGGGCCCGAAGGCGCTGATCGCCGAGCTGGTCGCCGGCGAGGTCGCGCGAGCCCTCGGGCTGCCGATCCCGGAGCTGGTGTTCGTCGAGCTCGACCCCGAGCTGGCGCGCACCGAGCCCGATCCGGAGATCCAGGACCTGATCCGGGCGAGCGCCGGGCTGAACCTGGCGCTCGACTATCTGCCCGGCGCGATCACCTTCGATCCGCTCGCGTGGCAGACACCCGACGCCGACCTCGCGTCGCGCATCGTCTGGTTCGACGCCTACGTCACCAACCTCGATCGCACCCCGCGCAACAGCAACCTGCTGCTGTGGCATCGCCGGCTCTGGCTGATCGACCACGGCGCCGCGTTGTACGTCCAGCACGACTGGCGCGACCCCCTCGAGCGCGCGAGCAGCCCGTTCGCGCTGATCAAGGACCATGTGCTGTTGCGCTTCGCGAGCCGGCTGGCCGAGGCCGATGCGCACGCGATGCAACGCCTGGACGCGGCAGCGATCGAAGCCATCGTCGCGCTGATCCCCGAGACATGGCTGGGCTCCGACCCGGCCCCGTTCGCGACGCAGGCGCAGCAGCGCGCCGCCTACGTCCAGTACCTGACGCGCCGGCTGCACGCGCCGCGCGTCTTCGTTCAGGAGGCCCAACGTGCCCGCACCGCGCACCTATGACTACGCGATCGTGCGTGTCGTGCCGCGGGTCGAACGCGGCGAGTTCGTCAATGCCGGCGTGATCCTCTCGTGCGCCCCGCTGGGCTACCTGGGCGCGCGCATCGAGCTCGACGAAGCCCGGCTGCTGGCGCTGGACCCCGACACCGATCTCGCCGACATCCGCGCGACGCTCGCGGCGATCCCGCTGATCTGCACCGGCGGCGATGCAGCCGGCGCGCTAGGCCGGCTCTCGCTGCGCGAACGCTTCGACTGGCTGGTGGCGCCGCGCAGTTCGACGATCCAGACCTCGGCCGTGCACACCGGCCGTTGCGACGACGATCCCGCTGCGACGCTGGACAAGCTGGTCGAGACGATGGTGCGTCGCCCGACCCGAGCGAAAACGCCCGAGCCGCGCTAAGCCGCGGCGCTCTGCTCGACCTCACGATGAACGACCGATGAACAACGCCGCCGCAGAATCCACCGCCGATGCCGCCCTCGCGCCGTTTCGCGCGATCAGCGAGCTGATACGCGAGCATGCGCGCGAGCGCCCCACGCACGCCGCGCTGATGCTGGGCGAGGACGTGCTGAGCTACGCCGCGCTCGACGCGCTGATGGACCGCATCGCCGCATCGCTGCAACGCGACGGCATGAAGCCGGGCGACACGCTGGCGATCTGTGCCAACGCCTCGCCGCGCCACGCCGCGGTGTTCCTCGGCGGGCTGCGCGCCGGCGTCGCGGTCGCCCCGCTCGCGCCGTCGGTCACGCCGCAGAGCTTCGCCTCGATGCGCGACGACGCGCAGGCGCGCTGGTTGTTCGCCGACGCGGCTGCCCTGGAGGCGCTGGCCGGCCGCGGCGACACGAGCGACTGCATTTCGCTCGACGGCGTCGCGCCGGGCCACTTGTTCGACGCATGGCTGATGCCCGATGGCGCGCGTCCTGCCACGCTGGAGATCGCGCCCGACGCACCGTTCAACATCATCTACTCGTCCGGCACCACCGGCACGCCCAAAGGCATCGTGCAGTCGCACGGCATGCGCTGGTCGCACGTCGTGCGCGGCGCCGCCTACGGTTACGGGCCCGAGACCCTGACGCTGCTGGCGACGCCGCTGTACTCGAACACGACGCTGGTCGTGTTCTTCCCGACGCTCGCATTCGGCGGAACGGTCGTGCTGATGGGCAAGTTCGATGCGGCGCGCTACCTCGCACTCGCGGCGTCGCATCGCGCGACGCACACGATGCTGGTGCCGGTGCAGTACCAGCGCATCATGGCGCTGCCCGGGTTCGACGAACACGATCTCACGTCGTTCCACATCAAGTTCTGCACCAGCGCGCCGTTTCGCGCCGAGCTCAAGGCCGACGTGCTGAAGCGCTGGCCCGGCGGGCTGGTCGAGTTCTACGGCATGACCGAAGGCGGCGGCACCTGCATCCTCGCGGCGCACGAGCATCCCGACAAGCTGCACACCGTCGGCCAGCCGGCGAACGGGCACGACATCCGGCTGATCGACGAAGGGGGCCGCGAAGTGGCGGCTGGCGAGGTCGGCGAAGTCGTCGGCCACTCGGCCGGCATGATGATCGGCTACCACCGCCAGCCGGCGAAGACGCGCGAGGCCGAGTGGTTCGATGCGAGCGGCAAGCGCTTCATCCGCACCGGCGACGTCGGCCGCTTCGACGCCGACGGCTTCCTGACGCTGCTCGACCGGCGCAAGGACATGATCATCAGCGGCGGCTTCAACATCTACCCGAGCGACCTCGAGGCCGTGCTGCGCACGCACCCGGCGGTCGCGGATGTCGCGGTCGTCGGCGTGCCGTCGCAGGCCTGGGGCGAGACGCCGATCGCGTTCGCCGTGCCGCGCGCCGGCGCCGCTGTCGACGAAGCCGCGCTGCTCGCCTGGTTCAACGAGCGCGCCGGCAAGACCCAGCGTCTGGCGCGGCTGAGCTTCATCGCCGAGCTGCCGCGCAGCGCGATCGGCAAGGTGCTGAAGCGCGAGCTGCGCGAGGCGCATGTGGCGAGCGGTGCGGAACCGCGCTGAACGAGCAACAGGCAAAGGAGCCCATGATGGCTGCGAATCCGATGACCTACGCGCCTCTGGGCCACAGCGGCCTGAAGGTCTCGCCACTGTGGCTGGGCACGATGATGTTCGGCGACCAGACCGACGCGACCGAGGCCGCCCGCATCGTCGACGCTTCGCGCGAGGCCGGCCTCAACGCGATCGATACCGCGAACCAGTACGCCAACGGCGAATCCGAGCGCATCACCGGCAAGCTGATCGCCGCGGACCGCGAGCGCTGGGTGCTCGCGACCAAGCTCGCGAATCCGACCGGCTCGGGACCGAACGATCGCGGGCTGTCGCGCCGCCACATGATCGCCGCGCTCGATGCGAGCCTGAAGCGGCTGGGGACCGACTGGGTCGACATCCTGTACCTGCACCACGAGGACCTGAGCACGCCGCTCGAGGAGACGCTGCTCGCGCTGAAGCACCTGATCGACAGCGGCAAGGTGCACTACTTCGGCGTCTCGAACTTCCGCGCCTGGCGCATCGCGCGCGTCGCCGAGCTGTGCAAGGCGTTCGGCATGCAGCCGCCTGTCGTCTGCCAGCCGCCGTACAACGCGATGTCGCGGCAGATCGAAGTCGAGCTGCTGCCATGCTGCGCCCACTACGGCATCGCGCCGGTGGTCTACAGCCCGCTCGCCCGCGGCATCCTGTCGGGCAAGTACCGGGCCGATGCGGCGCCGCCCGAGGGCTCGCGCGTCGCGCGCCACGACCCGCGGATGATGCAGACCGAGTTCCGGCCCGAGTCGGTCGCGCTGGCGCAGCGCATCGCCGAACGCGCGCGCGAGCGCGGCCTGACACCGACCGCCTATGCGCTCGCATGGGTCTGGAACAACCGGTTCGTGCACGGCGTGATCGGCGGGCCGAAGACACTCGCGCAATGGCAGGACTACCTGGCGGCGGTCGGCACGCCGTTCGATGCCGATGACGAGGCCTTCGTCAGCGGCCTGGTCAGCGCCGGGCACGCGTCGACCCCGGGCTACTCGGATCCGCGCTATCCGATCGACGGGCGCCTGCCGCGCACGGCCTGACGGCGTTCGATCAGGCGCGGATCTCCTCGGCGACCGAACCGTCGATCTCGAGATCGCGCAGATCGCGCCCACGCGTCTCGACGCAGAACCACGCCACCAGCGCCAGCGCGAGCAGCACCGGCGCGAGGATCAGCAGGGCCGCCATCATCAGCGCCGGCACCAGGCCGAGCAGGCTCAGCAGTTGCGCGAACAGCCCCCCGGCCTTCGTGCATGCGGCCACCCAGCCGGTCGCACGGCCGCGCACCGCGATCGGATAGGTCTCGGCCGCATACGGCAGGATCATCGCGATGATCCCGTTGATGCCGACGATCAGCAGCGCAATCGCCCACACCGGGCTCACGGTGCCGAGCGGCGCGAGCTCGACGTGAACGACGCCGACGAGGCCCAGCGCGGTCAGCACGATGGCCGCCAGCAGCGCGCCCTTGCTGCTCCAGCGGCTGTAGAGGAACGCCGCGGCGAACACGGTCGGCACGGCAATCAGCGCCGAGGCGGCGAGCAGCTGGCCCGCGAGGTGCATGCTGTAGCCCTTCGCGACGAAGTGCGCCGGCAGCCACAGCAGCAGCCCGAAGTTGATCAGGCCCCACGCCAGCGCCGTGATGCTCAACGCCCAGGTCGGTCCGAGCAAGCCCGGCAATGCCGCGAGCCGCGCCGGCTCGGCCGACGCGCGTTTCGCGACCGCCAGCGCCCGTGCACTGCCCTCGCGCACGATGCAGCCGAAGCCGTGCAGCGTCGCATGCGCTTCGGCCACTCGGCCCAGCGACAGCAGGAACTTCGGCGACTCGGGGATGAACGCATTCAGGAAGATCAGGATCAGCCCGGTCGGCAGATTCAGGAACCACAAGATGCGCCAGCTCAGGATGGGCTCCAGCCACGCCGCGAAGCCGCTGGCCGCGAGATACCCGCCGACCGCGCCCAGCCCGCCGACCAGTACCAGCACCCAGCCGCGGTGCCGTGAGGGCATCGTCTCGGCGAGCAGCGCATAGGTCACCGGCAGCATGCCGCCGGCCGCCGCGCCCATCAGGAAGCACATGCCGACGTTCCACCACAGCGAGGGCATCGCGCCGCAGATCGCAGTGCCGACGAACATCACCGCCGACAACAGGATGGATGCGCGCCGCCCGTACAGATCGGCGAGCCAGCCCCACAGCACCGAGCCGCAGACCGTGCCGCACAGCGCGGCGAACGGCAGCCAGGCAATGGTCGTCGCGACGACCGCGTACTCGCGTTTCATGCCGGGCACGACGAAGCCCAGGCTTGCGGGCTTCATCACGTCGATCACGAGCGCGATCGTCAGCACGATCATCAGGCGCCAGTGGGCCCAGGTGAGGTGCGCGTCCTCCGGCGCGATGACGGTCAGCTCGTCGGGTAGCGACGCGGCCGAAGCGCCGCTCGCCTTCTTCGGGACCAGGCCGTAGCCGGCGACGACGATGCCGGTGACGATCAACGCCATGCCCCACAGCATCTCGGCATCCATGGGCATGTCGGCCAGCCGGAAGCCGTTGTCGCGGCCCATCCAGAACATCGGCAGATGCAGCACGACGCCTATCGTCACGGCGATGCAGCCGGCGACGAAGGCCCAAAGGTGGCGACGGTCGGCGAGCACGCGGGTGGGGGTCATGGTCGGTCCGCTCGGACGCGGTCAAACAGCCGCGACGATAGCCTATCGTCGCGACCACGCGCCCTCGTGACAGCGCTTCGATACCTCAGCGCGAACGGAGCTGTTACGGCCGCACCGCAGGCGTCTCGATCGCCATGCCCGCCGCACGCTGCATCAGGTACAGCTCGAGCTCGGTGAGCTCGGCGGCGCCGTACGGGAACGGCTCGGCGCGCACCCCGGCGATGCAGCCGCGCAAGCGGCGCTGCAGCGAGCCGACGCCTTGCCACTCGAGCCGGTAGATCGGATACCCGGTCGGATGCGCCTGCGGGATCGTCGCGCCGGCCAGCTTGCCGCCGGCGCGCTCGTCGTGGCATTGCGCGCACGACAGATCGAGCTGGCCGATGCGTTGCCGAAACAGCCGCTCGCCGCGCTCGCGAAACGGCAGCAGCCGCGGATCGTCGGGCGGTGCGATCGTCATGCCGCGCGACTGCATCGCGACCAAGGTTTCGAGCGCGAGCAACTCCTGGCTCTCGGGCGCGAGCGCATCGGCCTGCTGATGACTCACGCGACACGCGTTGATGCGCTGCGCCAGCGTGATCGGGCGCTGCGTCGCGCTGTCGAACGCCGGGTAGCGCGCGGCGACGCCCTTCATGCGGCTCGCCGCTTCCGATGCCGCGCCATGGCACGCCGCGCACGCGCGCTGCGCACGGCCCTGCGGCCGGTCCCACGCCGCGGCGCCTTCCTGCACCCACAGCATCGCCGGGTTCTGCGCATCGTCACGCTGGATCGCTTGAACCTCGCGCGTCATGAAGTCAAAGCCGGAGCGGCGCTTGTCCTCAGGCTTGTCCGGCTCAGCCGCCGCGGCGAGCAGCCCACTCCACAGCATCATCACGGCGACGCACGTCGCGGCCGGCTTCATCCCGTGACCGTCAGCGCGACCCGCTCGGTCTGCGCGAAACCGCGATCGCCTTCCCAGCTGAACTCGAGCGTGCCGCTCGCCGTCGCGATCGTGCAGAACGTCAGGTACGGGTTCGCGGCCACCGCTGGGAACAGGTCGGCGCTGAAGACCAGCTCGCCGTCGTAGCGGCAGCTGAAGCGGCGCAGGATGTTGCGCGGCAGGATCTGGCCGTCGTCGCCGGTTCGATAGCCGGTCTCCATCGGGTGCGCGATCAGCGTGCGGATCTCGACGATCTCGCCGCGCTTCGCGGTCGCCGGCATCGTGATCAGCGCGCGGGCCATCGTGCTCTCGTCAGGCTCATGGCGTCTCGACGCACGCGGCCAGCGTGACGATCACGTCGGCCGAGTCGGACCAGAAGCTGCCGTCGCTCATCTGCGCGATCGCGACCAGCTGCTGCGAGGTCGCAAGGCGGATGCGGGTCGAGACGTCGGCCCGGCCCGCACGCGGCCCGAGCCGGCAGGTGATCACGTCGCGCTGCGGGTTCTTCTCGTTCAGCACGGTGATCGCGAGCACATGGTCGGACGGCGTCATCGGGCTCGTCACATGCACCGTGATCGGCACGGTGTTGCCGTTCTCGACCAGCGGCGCGATGTCGAGCTTGACGCGGCCGCGCTGCAGCGGCGCGCCGTTCGTGACGGCCTTGACCGCGGCGGGCAGGTCATCGGCCGCGTGCGCCGGGCGGCCGATCAGCAGCGTGCCGACCACGCTGCCAGTCGCGGCATCGAGCAACGCGCGTCGCGTCAGCATCATCGTCGTCATCGCAACGTGGCGAGATACGCGACCGCGTCCTCGATCTGCTGCCCCGTGAGGATGGTCTTGCCCTGCCAGCTCCTGCCGACGCGTGCATGCCCGTCGCTCCGGTAGTACGCCGGCATGATGGTCTCGGGGTTCACGCGACGCGAATCGACGATGCGCAGGCGCAGCTGCGC
>DATEFR010000243.1:0-16220 GCA_035280545.1 Burkholderiaceae bacterium
CACCTCGTCGCGTGCGGCCAGGTAGGCGGCCAGCGGCCCGGCCAGGCTCTTCAGCAACTGCCGGCCCTCGGGTTGCAGATCGGCCGAGTTGAACGCGAACAGCACGCTGCCGCTGATGCCGATGCGGCCGTTGGCCGCCAAGGTGACGCGGCCGGCGGCCAGCGGGATGGCCAGCGCACGTTCCAGTGCGGCGCGGCGCTGCGCCTCGGCCTCGTGTTGCTGCACCTCGGCCTTCAGCCGCGCCGCGAGGTCGAACTGCATGCCCAGCACGCACACCAGGATCAGCACGAAGGCGCCCAGCAGCCCGGCCATCAGGTCGCCGAAGACGGCCCATACCGGGGTGCTCGATTCGAGGCCGTCGTCGAGCTCGTCGAAGGTCGTCATGCCGGGTCGGTCTCCAACGTGGCGACGGCCGCGTGCGAAGTGCCGGCAGGCACTTTCGCCAGCTGCTGCAGGTCTTCGACGATCTGCTTCTGCGAGCCCAGCGTCAGGTCGACGATCTCGCGCGCCTGCGCGACGTAGTAGGCCAGTTGCTCGTCGCTGCGGGCCATCGAGTGGCTCAACGCGCCCTCGATGCGCTGCAGCTGCGCCGTCAGCTGTTCGCTGGCGCTGTTGAACGACTGCACCGCGACGCCGAAGCCTTCGCCCAGGCTGGCCACCTCGGCGGCACTGCCCGTGACCTGCGCGGCGACGGCCTGCAGCGTGTGCGACTCGGCCTCGACGGTTTCGGCGAAGCGCGTGCCGGCGCGGTCCAGTACCTCGGTGGTCGCGTGCACCAGTGCATCGATGGCCGCGCGTTGTTCGGTGCTCGCATGGTTCACCGCATCGAGCAGGCCGCCCAGCGTGCCCATCAGGCGGTTGCGCTCGTCCAGCGCCGCGTTGTCGCGCACCAGGCTGTCGCTCAGGGCCTGCCGCAGCTCGACCATGACCGCGGCGGCGGCGCGCGGGGCGTCGGACGCGGTCTGCACCAGCCGCCCGATCTCGGCGATCGTGGCACTCGCGTGGGCCTCGCCCTGCGCGGCGATGGCTTGCGCGCTGCGCTCCAGCGTCGCGCTCAGCGTGGCCTGTGCCTGGCCCCAGGCCTCGGTCCACAGATCCGCGCTGCGGTCCGCGCGCGCGGCCACGCCGTCCAGCAGTGACGCGGACCGCTGCTCGAAGGTCTGCGCGTAGCGGTCCAGGCCGGCGTGCAAGCCCTGCGTCACGGCTTCGGTGTGGCGCCGCTGGTCGGCCAGGGCCGCCTGCCAGCGCTCGGCCAGCGTCGCAACCGTGGTGTCCAGGCGTGCGCTCACGCCGTCGAGCTGGTGCTGCACCGCGGCGCCCAGCGTCTGGTGCAGCGCGGCGCTTTCGCGCGCGAGGCCCACCATCGTCGCCTGCACCGCGGGTTCGATCGCGGCGCCGGCCAGGCGCGCGCTCTCGGCGAGGCTGGTTTTCAGCGACCGGTCCACCGATTCGGCCAGCGCTGCGTAGGCGCGCTGCGTCCCGTCGTGGAACTGTGCCTGGTTCGCGACCAGGCGGTCTTGCAAGGTCAGCGCCTGGCGGTCCATTTGCGCCACCAGCGCCTGCAACTGCGTCACCAGCGCCGGGGTGAGCTCGGCCTGCGCCTGCAGCAGGCGCAGCGACTCCTCGCGCTGATGCGCTTGCGAGAAGCCGCGCAGCGTGGTGGCGATGCGTGCGTCGAGCTGCTGCGCGGCGCGCCAGCGCTCGCGCCGCGCGAGAGCCGACATCAGCCCCAGCATCGCCGACGCGGCCACGCCCGCCACCGAGGTGCCGAAGGCCAGGCCCAGACCCTTGACCGGCGCGGCCAGCGAGGCGCGGATGGCCTCCAGGTCGGTGGCGTTCTCGAGCGCGAGGCCGGTGCCCTTGAGCGTGACCACCATGCCCAGGAAGGTGCCCAGCATGCCCAGCAGCACGAGCAGGCCGGCCAGGTAGGGCGTGAGCGCCGGGCCGGGCAGGGCGACGCGCTCGCCCTCCACGCGCAGGCGCACGGCGTTGCGCAGGCCGGGAGGCAGCGCCGCGAGCCATTCGCTCAGCGATGGCGGCGGCTCGTTCGTCGTGGCCAGCGCGTGGGCCAGCTGACGCGTGGCCTGCTGGAAGCGGTGCAGCTCCAGCGCGCCCATCAGGAAGAACGCGCCGATCAGCAGCACCAGCGCCAGCGCCAGCGGGTTGCCCGGGACATAGCCGGTGCCCACCCAGACGATGGCAAGCAGGCCGGCCGCGAAGGCGGCGTGATGGAGTGATCGATTCATGTCGAGTGTGTGTGTGCGCGCAGTGCGTCCAGCAGGCCCTGGGCCGGCAGCAGCCGGTGCTCCAGTTCGGCCCGCAGGACGAGGTCCATGTCGTCGCGGAAAGTCTGCGGCCAGCCGGCGTCGGCGTCGCCCGCGGCGCGCTGCAGCCGTTCGAAATGCGCCTGCAGCCGCAGCGGCACCAGGCCCAGCAGACTGCGTTCGCGCGGGGCGAGGGTCTGGTCCATCACGCCGTCGATGGCGGCCAGGCGTGCCGCGGCCGGCGAGCGGCGCGAAAGCGCATGGCGCAAGCGCTCGCGCAGCGCGCCGATCGCGTCCTGCATCGCCTGCTGCTGGGCGATGCAGTGGCGGCGATGCGGGCCGAAGTCGGTCGGGCTCGAGGCGCGTTCGCGAGGGCCGGCGGCGATGGACGCCTCCAGGGCCGCGCGCACGCGCTGGAAATCCGCCTCCTCGCCATCGGGGCCGCGCGAACGGCCAGGACCGGACGCGGACGGTCCGGTGTTCAGCGCCGCGGACAGCGAGATGGCGTCGCTCCAGCTGAGCCAATGGCCCAGTCGCTCGGCGAAGGTCTGCCCGTGGCGGGTGGGCGGGGCGCCCGCCAGGCGGGCCAGGAGGCGGATGAGCTCCGAACCGGCGACGCCCGGGCTGGATGACCCGTGGAGCATGAAGCCAGTCGAACGTTCCGTCAGAAGGGCCGCAGTTTACTATCGGCCGCGCGGCGACCCCGGGCGGTCCGCGGGCCAGGCGCCCGTCACCCGCCAGCGTCGTCGAGACTCGCCACGCCCTTGTCGTCGTAGCTGTCGATGCGCTTGACGATGTCGTCCCGCACGGCCTGTTCGGCCAGCGCGGCGACGGCGGGCGAGGTCAGCGGGATCGCGCCGACGAAGCTGCCCAGCGGCCGGCTTCCCTGCTTGATCTCGGCCTTCCAGTTGATCGCGTCGACGGCGACTTCGAAGTCGCCCTCGTAGCTGTAGACCTTCGCCGTTGCGCCGTGCTCGTGGTGGGTTGGACCGATGTGCATGGTGCGCCTCCGAAAGAGAACATCGTTTAAAGCCTAGGTACCCGGCCGCATTTGTCCCAGTGGGCGAGGCCGGAATCTCGCGTAGGCGTGGCCCTACGCGGCGGCGAAGGGATTCATCGGACAATCTCCGGCAGACACCCCACGCAGAGCATGCACATCCTGTTGGTCGAAGACGATGCGCCCCTGGCCGAATCGGTTGCCGCCGCGATGCGCGCGCGCGGCTGGCGCACCGACGTCAGCGCCTGCGGCGAGCCGGTCGCGGCCTCGCTGCTGAAGGACGACTACGACGCGCTGGTGCTCGATATCGGGCTGCCCGGCATCGATGGTCTCGAGACCTTGCGGCGCGTGCGCGCGCAGGGCTCGTTCCTGCCGGTGCTGATGCTGACCGCGCGCGATCGCATCGACGATCGTGTGGCCGGGCTCGAGGACGGCGCCGACGACTACCTCGTCAAGCCGTTTGCGATCACCGAGCTGCTGGCACGCTTGCGCGCGCTGGTGCGCCGGCACGAGTTCCGGCGCAGCGAGATGCTGGTGCTGTCGGCCCTGCGTTTCGATGCCTCGGCGCGCCGCGCGTACATCGCCGATCAGCCGATCCGCCTCTCGGCGCGCGAATGCATCGTGCTGCAGTACCTGCTGCTGAAGACCGGCCAGATCGTCGCGCGCGATCAGTTCGCGACGCTGATCCCCGGCTGGGATGCCGCGACCTCCGACAACGCGCTGGAGCTGTTGATGTCGCGGCTGCGGGCCAAGATCGAACCGGGCGGCGTGCGGCTGCGGACCGTGCGTGGCCTCGGCTATCTGCTCGAGCCGGCTGCGCCTGCATGAGCCCCGCCCGGCCGCCCGTAGGGGCTCGTTCCCGCTTGGCGGGACCGGCCGAAGGCCGTAGGGTGCCTCAATGAGCCGAGACGACGAGCCGCGCTCCAGCCTGCGCCGTGCGCTGCTGCGCTGGCTGCTGCTGCCGCTGGTCGTGCTGATCCCGTTGACCGCCGCGCTGATCTACGCGCTGGCGCTGAGGCCGGCACTGGATGCCCTGGACCGTGCGCTGACCGACGCGGCGGTGGCGCTGGCCCAGATCGTCGAGGTTCGCGACGGCCAGGTCACGTTGCCGCTGAGCGAGCAGACGGCTCACGCGCTGCGCGCCGATCTGATGGACGAAACCGTGTTCGCGGTAGGCGACCCGGGTGGCCGCCTGCTCGGCGGGCAGGCCGCGCTGCTCGCGCTGACGCCGGCCGTGTCGGCCGGGCAATGGCGGTTCTTCGAGGCGACGCTGGACGGCAAGCCGGTGCGTGTCGCGGCGCACGGCCGGCCTTGCGGTGCTCGTGCGGATCAGGTCTGCACGGTCGTCGTCGCCGAGACGCTGGCCAAGCAGAGCGAGGCCCGGCACGCCGCGCTGTTCGCGGCCCTGCTGGGCGCGGCCGCGCTGGCGCTGCCGCTGGTGGGGCTGGCGCTGTTCGCGGTGCGCCGCGCGCTGCGCCCGCTGCAGCGTGCGGCAGCCGAGGTGGAGTCGCTGACGCCGCAGTGCCTCGCCCCGGTCGATGCGCAGGGCATGCCGCGCGAGGTGATCGGTTTCGTGCACGCGCTGAACCGCCTGCTCGAGCGCCTGCAGAAGGCGGCCGCGGCGCAGCGTGCATTCATCTCCGATGCGGCGCACCAGTTGCGCACGCCGCTGTCGGTGATGCGCGTGGAGGCGGCCGAGGCACTGGCCGGGCCGCATGCCGCGGAACTGCGCCCGTCGCTGGAGCGTCTGCATGCGGCCGCCGAGCGCGGCACGCGACTGGCGCAGCAGCTGCTCGCGCTCGCCCGCGCCGAAGGCATGGCGCTGGACCCGACGCAGCAGCGGCAGGCGCTGGACCTGAGCCGGCTCGCCGCCGGCATTGCCGAACACTGGCTGCGGCCGTCGATAGACGCCGCGCAGGACATCGGGTTCGACCTCGAACCGGCCCCGATCGAGGGCCACCCGGTGCTGCTCGAGGAGCTGCTGGGCAACCTGATCCACAACGCGATCGAACATGCCGGGCCGGGCGCCCGCATCACGATCCGCACGCGCACGCTGGACGGTCTTGCGCTGCTCGACGTCGAAGACGACGGTCGCGGCGTGCCGGCCGACGAGCTGGATCTGCTGTGGCAACGCTTCCGGCGCGGCCGCGATGCGCGCGGTGCCGGCAGCGGCCTGGGGCTGACCATCGTCGCCGATATCGCGCGGCTGCATGGCGCGACGGCGACGCTGGCCAGCGGTGACGGCGCGCGCGGGTTGCGCGTGCAGCTGCGGTTTCCGGCCGCCCGCGGCGCGGCGACGCGCTGACGACGAGCGGTGGCCGCCGTCGCGGCCGGACGTCAGGCGGGGGTCGTCGGGCTGGCCTGCGTGGTCGTGGTGGTCGTGGTCGTGGCGGTTGTTGTCGTCGTCGCGGGCCCACTGGCACCGCGCGACTTGACGAAGAACGCCACCACCTGCCAGACGATGAACAGGCCGATCAGGCTGAGCAGCGTGCCGCTGATCGGCCGCGCGAAGAACTCCGAGAAGTGGCCGCGGCTCAGCAGCATCGCGCGACGGAAGTTCTCCTCCAGCATGGGCCCGAGGATGAACCCCAGCATCAGCGGCGCCGCGTCCATGTCCAGGCGCATGAACACGTAGCCGGCGAAGCCGAAGGCCGCGGTGACGAAGATGTCGTCGAGGTTGTTGTTGACGCTGTAGGTGCCGATGCAGCAGAAGAACAGGATCGCCGGGAACAGCACGCTGTACGGGATCTTGAACACCGAGAGCCAGTAGCGCACCAGCGGCACGTTCAGCAGCAGCAGGAAGCAGTTGCCGACCCACATGCTGGCGACCAGGCCCCAGAACAAATCGGGATGGCCCGCGATCATGTTCGGCCCCGGCTGGATGCCCTTGATGATGAACGCGGCCATCATCAGCGCCATCACGGCGTTCTCGGGAATGCCGATGCTCATCAGCGGGATGAAGCTGGTGCGGGCCGCGGCTTCGTCGGCCGCCGCTTGGCCGGCGACGCCTTCGATCGCGCCCGAGCCGATCTCGTGCTTGTACTTGCTGACCTTCTTGTCGATCGCATAGGCCGCGAACTGCGCGATCACCGGCCCGCCGCCCGGCAGGATGCCGAGGAACGAACCGACCGCGCTGCCGCGCAGCGCGCTCGGGATGATGCGTTTGAACTCCTCCCAGGTCGGCATCAGGTGGATCTTGCCGTTGAACGGCGAGCGCTCCTCGCGCGCATCCAGGTTCTTCGTGATCTCGGCGATGCCGAAGCAGCCCAGCGCGACGCTGACCAGCCCGACGCCTTCGGCCAGGAACGGCAGGTCGAACGTGAAGCGCTGCGCACCGCTGTTGACGTCGGTGCCGATCTGGCCAAGCAGCACGCCGATCAGGCACATCGCGAGGCCGTTCAGCAGGCTGCCCGTCGTGACGAAGCTGACGCAGACAAAACCCACCAGCATCAGCGCGCAGTAATCGGCCGGCCCGAACAGGAATGCCACCTCGCCCAGCTGCGGCGCGAGCCACGACAGCACGATGATCGCGACAGTGCCGCCGATGAAGCTCGAGACGCCCGCGGTAAACAGCGCGAGGCCGGTCTTGCCCTTCAGCGTCATCTGGTAGCCGTCTATGCAGGCGACGATGCTGCTCGCGTGCGGGATCTTCATCGTGATCGCGCTGACGCTGTCGCCGTACTGGGCGCCGTAGTAGATGCCCGCCAGCATGATGAGCGCGCCGCCGGTCGGGATCGAATAGGTCAGCGGCAGCAGCAGGCTGATCGTCGCCAGCGGGCCGAGGCCGGGCAGCAAGCCCACCAGCGTGCCGACGGTGCAGCCGATCGCGCAGAACAGCAGGTTCTGCCAGGTCAGCGCATGGCTGAAGCCGAACGCGAGGTTGTGCAGGACGTCCATGTCAGTGTCAGTACAACGGCAGGTTGAGGCCGAGAAGCTTCTGGAACGCGAAGGCCACGGCGATCAGGCCGGCCGAGATCTTCAGGTTGAGCTTCCACGAGTAGGTCGAGCCGGCGAACGACGCGACGAAGACCATGAAGACGATCCCGATGGTCATGTTCAGCAGCTTCGAGACCACCGCGAAACCGCACAGCGCGAACAGCAGCAACGCGATGTTCTTGAGGTTGAAGTTCAGCCGTTCGGACTCGACGAAGCGCGAACGCACGATCGTGACGACTGCGACCAGCAGCAGCAGGCAGCTCACCATGAACGGGAACAGCCCCGGCCCCGCGCGCGCGAAGTCGCCCAGCGGGTAGCGCAGCGCCCCCAGGCCGAAGAACAGCGAAAAGGCCGCGAGGAACAAACCTCGGGCAAGGTTTCGGTCTTTCATGTGGGGATCCGCGGCGAGGTGAACGTGAAATGGGTGATGGCGGTTCACTGTAGGGAGCGCGGCACCGCCGTCGACATCGGTTTTCACGTACGACAGCTTGGCGACAGCTTCGCGGCCGCCGTCGCCGGTTTCGTTGAATGCACGGCCCTCACAATCGACGCATGGTTTCAACGGTTGTGAATTTCCCCGGATCGACGGGTCGGCACGAGCCGGCAAGCGCGTCGCGGCGCACGCCGAGCGAAAGAGGCGATGCGCTGCGGACGAGCAGTCGACCGCCCCGGCCGCCGCGGCGCTGGCGCGCGCACGTCGCCAGCCATCGCGTGTTCGTGGCGGCAGCATTCGCCTGCATCGTGCTGCTCGATGCCTGGGCCGATCTCAACCTGACGACTTTCGCAAGCACGTACATCGTGGGCCCGGCATCGCTGGTGCTGTGGGTCCTGACGCTGCTCGGCTCGTTCGGCATCGGCCCGGCTGCGAGGATCTGCTCGAAGTAGGCCGAGGAGCCGACCCAGCGCCAGCGTGTTTGTCGCGGCGCTGCAAGAATGGGGCAGCCCCACCCTCCTCGGCCGCCGATGAAGCCTGTTCTGCTCGTCCTGATTCCGATACCGGAACCTCATCTCGCGCTATTGCGCGAGCGCTTCCAGCTGCACTACGCACCGACCGCGCAGCAGCGTGTCGACGACGTGGCCACGCATGGTGCGCAGATCGAGGTCGTGCTGACCAACGGCACCACCGGCCTGCGCGCCGACGAGATCGCCGCGATGCCGCAGCTCACGCTGGCGTGCGCCCTGGGCGTCGGCTACGAGAATCTCGCGCTGGACGCTGCGCGGGCGCGCGGCATCGTGCTCGCCAATGGAGCCGGCACCAACGACGATTGCGTGGCCGACCATGCGCTGGCGCTGATGCTGGCTTGCGTGCGCGCCATTCCGCAGTTCGATGCTGCATGCCGCGAGGGCCTCTGGCGCGATGCGCTGCCGATGCGACCGCAGCTGGCGCACAAGCGACTGGGCGTGCTGGGGCTGGGCACGATAGGCCGCAAGATCGCGCAACGCGCCGCGGCGTTCGAGATGCCGGTCGGCTATCACAACCGCGCTGCGCGTTCCGACCTGCCCGCGTCGTATCGCTATTTCGACAGCGTGCCGGACCTGGCGCAATGGTGCGAGCTGCTCGTGATCGCCGCGCCCGGCGGCACCACGACGCGGCATCTGATCGACGCGAGCGTGCTGAAGGCGCTCGGTCCGCGCGGCTATCTGGTCAACATCGCGCGCGGCAGTGTCGTCGACACCGCGGCGCTGGCCGGCGCGCTGCGCCGCGGCGAGATCGCCGGCGCGGGCCTCGATGTCTACGAAAGCGAGCCGCAGCCGCCGGCCGAATTGCTGGGCTTTGCGAACGTGGTGCTGACGCCGCATGTCGCGGGCACGTCGCCCGAATCGGCGCAGGCGTCGCTGCAATGTTTTCTAGACAACGCCGAGCTGCATTTCGCCGGCAAGCCGGTGCGCACGCCGCTATGACGGACGGTTCGCGCTGCGGTCGCCGTCGAGGACCCGACGCGCCGCCGCGTTGAGTTGAGCGGCGATGTCCGCGGCGAGATGCAGGCGGCGCAGCAGCCACGGGCTCAGGTCGTGCTCGAACGGATCGGGCAATGCGACCGGGCCCGGCGCGAGCTCGCCGCCGATGTCGTCATCGTCGACGGCGCGGCTCTCGACACTCGCTGCGGTCGGCCCGTTGCCGTGGTCGTCGTCGTTCGCCAGCCGTGCGGCGATCGCCTCCGCCGCATCGCGCAACGGCGCGCGAGTCTGATCGGCGTTCAGCCGGCCGCGGCGCAGCAGCAGCATGGTCTTCACCGCGGTCAGCTGCGCCAGCAATTGGTAGCTGTGCGCCATCAGGCGTTCCAGGGCCGGCAGCGGCGGGCGCACGGCGCGCGGTTCGGACAGCGAGCGCTGCGTCGCCTGCACCAGCGCCGACAAGCTGTCGTAGACCTCGCGGCGCGCGAGTCGCCAGTCGACCTCGGATTCGTTGTCGACGGCATCGAGCTGACCCAACCCCAGCGCGACCTTCGCGTGGCTCGCCTGCGCCCGCAACGTGCGCCGCACCAGCGCCGGGATCTGCGTCCGCTCCCACGACGGCAGCACGTAGCTGAAGGCCCACGCGATCGCGACGCCGACCAGCGTGTCGGCGATGCGCTCGGCCACTTCGAAGACCGGGCTCACGCCGCTGTTCAGCAGGCGCGCCTGCAGCAGCGCGAGCAGCGTTGCCGCGATCACCGTGATCAGGTAGCGGCGCACCGCAAAGGCATGCGCAATGCCCTGCGCCAGCGTGACGACGACGAGCAGCACCGGAAGCGGCGCGCGCAGCGACAGCAGCGCGCCGGCCAGCACGCAGCCGACCAGCGTGCCGGCGACGCGGATGTTGCGGCGCTCCAGCGTCTGCGCGAAGCTGCCGCGCAGCACGACCGTGATGGTCAGCAGGATCCAGTAGTCGTGCGTGCCCCAAGGCAGCGCGATGGACAACACCTGGCCCGCGCCGATCGCGAGCGCGGCGCGTATCGCGTGCCGCAGCGGCGGTGCGTCCCACCGCCACAGGCTGTCGAGCGGGCGCCATGACCAAGCCGTGGGGCTGGTGAACAGCTGCCAGGCGGCGCGCACCGCGGCCAGATCGGGTTTCGCATCGCCCCGCGCCAGCTCGGTGAGGCGCCGCACCTCGTCGGCGATGTGGCCGACCCGCGCGATCAGGCTGCGCGCCAGCGGCTCGGTCGACGGCGGGGCGGTGGCGGAATCCGCCGCCAGCGTCAACGCAGCGACCACGCGCTCGCGCAGTGCCTGCGTGCCGGTGCTGAACGCCGCCGGCGTGCGGCCGGTCAGCAGCGCATCGGTCAGCGTCTCGAGCTGGAGCGCGAGCGTCTCGAGCTCGCGTCGCAGCGTGTCGAGCACCGGCACGTGCTCGGGCGGTTCGCGCAGCGTCTCGAGGTCGAGCTCGCAGGCGACCAGATGATCGCGCAGCTCCAGCACGGCCAGCAGCATGCTGGCAAGCTGCTGGCGGCGCGGCGTGCGCGGCGACTCGAGCACGATGTCGCGCGCGGCCTGCAGCTGGTCGGCGAGCGCGGCCTGCTGGCGCAGCAGGAGGCCGAGCACCGGCATGCTCGCGGCCGACGCGTCGCCGGCCTGCGGTGCGAACCGGGCCGCCTGCGTGCGCATCAGCGAAGCGACCGCGAGCAGCGTGTCGGCCAGCATGGTCACGCGGTAGCGCGCGTTCAGCACCAGGTTCGCAAGCGTTGCGTAGACGACGTAGGCGAATGCGCCCAGCGTGAAGTACAGGCTGGTCGAGATCGCAGTCGCGCGGTCAGGCGGTGTCGGCGTCGCGATCGAGAAGAGCATCGCGAACATGATGGACATCGAGATCGGCAAGCCGCGCCGCCCCCAGGCCGCGGCGAGGAACGCGACGAACGCAGCCGGCACCAGCAGCGCACTGGTGCGCAGCACATCGCCGTGCAACAGCTGCATCGCGAGGAACAGCGGCGGGCCGATCAAGGCCGCCGGCAGCAGCTGACGGAACTTGCCGCGGCGCGGCGCGGGCTGGTCCGGCGGAATCACGACGATCACGCCGACCAGTGCGGCGGCGGCCGCGAACGCGCCGGCGCCCAAATGCATCGCCGCCGAGATCAGGCCCAGTCCGAACGCGGCCGACAGGCCGTTGGCGACGTAGTAGCTCAGGCCCACCCGCAGGGCCCGGCTCCACCAGTTCGCGAGCGGCTCGCTCACTCGCGTTCGCGCGCGCGCCGTTCGACCGCACGCGGCACCTCCGGCACAGCGGCACGCAGGTCGATGCGCGGCGCCTCGGGTGCCGGCTTGAACAGCGGACGGTGCAGTCGAAGCACGGTCCAGCCCTTGCGCAGCGCGGTGGCCTCGAGCCGTGAATCGGGATCCACGACGATGGGTTTGCGCACCGCACTGAGCAGCGCCAGGTCGTTGATCGAGTCGGTGTAGAAGCTCGCCTCGTGCAGCAGCTGTTCCGGCTGGTTCGTGTCGTGCAGCCACTGCCGGACTCGATCGATCTTGCCGGAGCGCATGTTCAGCACGCCGCAGGTGCGCCCCGTGTAGCGCGCGTCGACGAGCTCGAGCTCGGTGCACAGGTAGTGGTCGACGCCGAGGTCGTGCGCGGTCAGCTCGCTGACGACGCGGTTCGTCGCGGTGGTCAGCACCAGCGTCTCGTCGCGGAACCGGCAGCGCCGCAGCAGCTCGCGCGCGTCGTCGGGGATGTTCGGCCGGATCCAGTCGCGAAAGAAGCGGTCGCGCAAGGGCCGCAGCTCGTCGACCGACCAACCCGCCAGCGTGGCGGCGTGGAAGTTGCAGTAGTCGACCGGCGAGACGGTGCCGGCGTCGTAGTGCGAGGCCAGCAGCCGGTACTGCTCGGCAAACCGGGCGCCGAGCCGGCCCTCGCCGATCAGGAACTCGCACCACTGCACATCGCTGTCGGCACTCAACAGCGTGTGATCGAGATCAAACAGGGCCAGTCGCATCGTCGTTCGGACTCCGGCGAGCAAGCGTCCGGCGGAGCGCGGGAGGATCGTACCTCCGAGTCGCGCTGTCAACGACTCCAGTCGATCTGCTCGTAGAGGCGCCTGAGCCGCTGCGCCTTCCGAGGATTGATCTGCTCGGCCCACGCGACGCGGCCGCGCAGGTGTTCGCGCCAGTCCGGCCTGGCCTCGCGGTTCTGCGCGGCGGGACCTTGCGTCGCGCAACCATGCAGGATCGCCTTGAGGCGATCGAACTCGTCGCGCGGCAGGTTCGGGTGCCGGTTCACGACGATGCTGCAGACCGATTGCCGGCGCGCCGCGGTCAGGCACTGGGTCTTCCGATGGTTCAGCGTGTAGCCTTCTTCGATCGCGATCCGGGCGATCCAGGTTTCGATTCGTGGCAACGCCTCGCGCAGGTGCGTGCCGCCGGACAACACGATGTCGTCGGCATAGCGCGTGTAGCGTGCATCGAATGCATGGGCCAGGCCATCCAGGCGCAGGTCGAAACGAAACGCACACAGGTTGGCCAGCGCCGGCGAGGAGGGGGCGCCTTGCGGCAGATGCGGATCGCGCAGGCGCTGCAACTGCAGCCAGCTCAGTTGGCCGTCTTCATGCATGCGACGCAGCACGGGCTCGGGTGTTGCGGTGGTGCACAGCGCCGCGAGCTCACGCGCGACCGCGTCCGAGTAGCCCAGCGTGGCGAACAGCGCGTGGACGCGCGACGCCCGCACCGATGCAAAGAAGTCCTGCAAGTCGAACTTCAGCACCACCGCTCGCCCGGAGTGCGCCTGCGCATGGTCCAGCACCGAGCGCTCGCGTGCGTACCCGCACGCGGCCTGGTGCGGCGGGATGCGGTCGAGCAGATCGTCGAGCAGGCGCCGCTGCAAGGCCATCAGATAAGGCTGCGGCTCCTCGAGCAGACGCCATCCGCCGCGGCGCTTGGCCATCAGCCGGTAGCGGTAGTGCTGTTGGCCCAATGGGGTGCGACGCTGCCAGGACGCAGGACGCGTCAAGCGCCACATGCCGCCATCCGGCACGCCCAGCCAGCGGGCGAGTGCCGCCGTGTGCGGCCAGTGCGGGACGTGGCATCGGTCGAGTCCCAGCGGCAGCGGCTGCATGCGGGTCGCGGTGCACAGGATGTAGCGTTGGACTGTCGGTCGCGCATCCTCGGATGACCAGGCCTGGAGGTAGCCGGCGTCGCGCTCGATCAGTTCCGCGAGCGAGCGCGCCGTCAGGCGGCGCCAATGTTCGCCGGGCAGGCGCGCGCAACGATCGGCCACCTGGTTGCACCAGGCCGCGTCTTTCGTGCCAAGGCAGGTGCGCATGCGAGCCGCCAGGCCGGCGGCATCCGGTGGCCCTGCGAGCATGGCGCGGGCCAGCGCCAATGCGGTGAGTCTGCGGACAGTCGGCATCTCGGCTTCTTGTCGGGGTGCGGCACGCCGCTCAACCTGCGGGTGATGCGTGAGCTGTCTGGCGAGTATCGCCACGGGGCTCATGCCACGGATGGCGTCAACAAGACAACAACCACGGGGGTACCCCGTGGTGCGAAGTCGATCCGAGAATCGGTTCGCGTCGAACTTGAGCGACGGCCGCGCGGGCATTATCCAGGCGAGTGGGGGGATGGCTGTGGCGGGCCGAGCGGTCGTCGATCGATCGGCGGGCGCAGTTCGTCGCGCGTTTCAACCGCCCGTCGCAATCCGCTGTCGTTGCGCGTGCGGCGCTCTTAGAGTGCACTTCGACGCGATGTCGCGTCGATGATGTCCTCCAAGGAGAACGCTCATGACCCCGCAATCCGCCGTTGGTCTGCTGCGATGAAAACACTGCTGACCTTGGTCGCCTGGTGCCTGCTGCTGGTCGTCTGCTGGCCGCTGGCGCTGCTGGTGGTCGTGCTGCTGCCGTTCGCCTGGCTGCTGTCGCTGCCGTTTCGCCTCGTTGGCATCGTGTTCGAGGCGCTGTTCGCGGTGATTCGCGCGTTGTTGTTCCTGCCCGCGCGGCTGCTCGGGTACCCCGGCCGCTGAACGGCGACCGACGGATGCAGGCCGTTGGTCCAGGACGTATGCTCCGCAGCGAGATGGCCTCTCGCGATCAACCCCACGACCCCGCGCCAGGTGCGATCGAGTGCCGCCTGGCGCGCGTGCGCGGCCGCGTGCAGGGCGTCGGCTTTCGCGACACCTGCGTGCAGCAGGCGCACGCGCTCGGTGTGACCGGTTGGGTCCGCAACCGCATGGACGGCTCGGTCGAGGCGATGCTGCAAGGCACGCCGGCGCAGCTGGATGCGATGTGCGAGTGGCTGCGCGACGGCGGTCCGGTCGCGCTGGTCGATGAGCTCGAGCTGCGCGTGGTGCCGCCGCCGTTCGCGCGTGCCGACGGCTTCGAGCGCCTGCCTACGCTGTGACGTCGGTCGCCGTCGCGCGCCGCAGCGCCGCACGCGCGAGCAACCGGGTCGAGTCCAGCGTGGGCAGCGGCGAGTTCGTGTCGTCGATGATCAGCGGGATCTCGGTGCAGCCGAGCACGACTGCGTCGCAGCCCTCGTCGTCGCGCAGCCGCGCGATCACGCGCTGGTGGTACGCGATGCCGGCCGGCGCGAAGGTGCCGCGCACCAGCTCGTCCATGATGATGCGATGAACCTCGTCGCGTTCGATGGCGCGTGGCCGCACCGCCGTGAGCCCGCGTGCGGCGAATTTTTCCGGGTAGACCTCGCTGTCGACCAGCCAGCGGGTCCCGAGCAGTCCGATGCGCCGATAGCCGCGCCGCACGGCCTCGTCGGCGACGACCTCGGCGATGTGCAGCCACGGCCGCGGCGCTCGCGGCGCGACGAAGCGAAACGCCTGGTGGATCGTGTTGTCGGGACAGATCAGGAAGTCGGCGCCGGCCGCGGCCAGCTTGCGGGCCGACGCCAGCATCAGCGCGCCGACACCGGGCCAGTCGTCGCGCTCGATCAGCCGCGTGTACGCGGCCAGCGACGCGGTGTGCATCGTCACCTCCGGGTGCCCGTGCTCCTCGCCGATGAACGCCGCGCCCTCGAGGCAGATCGTTCGATAGCACAGCGCCGCGCCTTCCGCGGAGCAGCCGACGATGCCGATGTGCTGGGCCATCCCGGGATTCTGGCCGCGGCCACCGAGTGTGTCCATCTCAGCGCCAGGCGGGCCCTGATCTCCTGCAAGACGCGGTCGGCGTCGCCTCGGGCGCCGGGGCATCGGGCGCCAGCGGCACTTCCAGCTCGAATGCGAAGTGGGATCCCTTCCCCGGCGCACTCGATACGCCGAGCTCGCCGCCCATGGCGCGCACGAGTTGCCGGCTGATCGCAAGGCCCAGACCGGTGCCGGCAGCGCGGTGCCGCACCTCCCCCACTTGTTCGAACGGACGGAAGATCGCCTCGAGCTGGTCGTCCCGGATGCCCACGCCGGTGTCGCGCACGCCGAAGCGCAGTCGGACCCGACCGGCATGGCGCTGCAGCACGTGGACCGACAGCACCACGTCGCCGCTGTCGGTGAACTTCACCGCATTGCTCAACAGGTTGAGCAGGACCTGCCGCAGGCGCGGTTCGTCCGCGACGATGCTGGCGGGTGCATCGGGATCGATCTCGCAGCGGAACCCGAGCCGGGCTTCCTCGGCCTTGACGCGCACGATGTCCGACGTGACGCGCAGGAAGTCGGCCAAGCGGAATGGCGTCGGGCACAGCTCGAGCTTGCCGGCGTCGCTCTTCGCCAGGTCCAGCAGGTCCGTGATCAACGCGAGCAGATGCTCGCCGCTGTTGCGGATCGTGCTCGCGGCCAGACGCTGCCGTTCGGTCAGTGTCGATTGATACAGGAGGACCTGCGCATAGCCCATCACGGCGTTCAGCGGCGTGCGCAGCTCGTGGCTCATGTTCGCCAGAAAGCGCGCCTGGGTGGCGCGCGCCGCTTCGGCGGCATCGCGAGCGGCGATCAGGTGCTGCTCGGTTTCCTTGCGCAGCGACACGTCGCGCACGACCAGCACCGACAGGTCGCCGGGGGTGACCGGGCTGACCGACACCTCCACCGGAATCGTCGTGCCGGTACGGGTCCGCGCAGGCGTTTCGTACGTGATCCCGCACGAGCTTGGGGGGCGCGACTCGAACTGCGGCAGCAGCGTGGCGAT
>DATEFR010000244.1:0-8406 GCA_035280545.1 Burkholderiaceae bacterium
CGGTGGGCAGGCGAAGGTGCCCGGTGCGGCCGGGACCTGGAAGGGTCTGACCGAGAACGTCAACCAGCTCGCCGCCAACCTCACCACGCAGGTGCGCGCGATCGCCGAGGTCGCGACCGCCGTCACGCAGGGCGACCTGACCCGTTCGATCACCGTCGAGGCGCAAGGCGAAGTCGCCGCGCTGAAGGACACGATCAACGAGATGATCCGCAACCTGAAGGACACCACGCAGAAGAACACCGAGCAGGACTGGCTCAAGACCAACCTCGCGAAGTTCAGCCGGATGCTGCAAGGGCAGAAGGATCTGCTGACCGTCGGGCAGCTGATCCTCTCCGAGCTCGCGCCGGTGGTCGGCGCGCAGCAGGCCGAGTTCTACGTGCTGACCGCCACGGCCGGCGAGCCCCGGCTCAAACTGTACGGCAGTTACGCGTCGGGCGGGCAGGGCTCGCACGGCAAGGAGGTCGAGCTCGGCGAGGGGCTGGTCGGTCAATGTGCGATCGACAAGGCGAAGATCCTCGTGACCAACGTGCCCAGCAGCACGTTCCGCATCGCCACCGGCCTCAGCGAACGCGCGGCGCTCGACGTGCTGGTGCTGCCCATCGTCTTCGAGGGCCAGATCCGCGGCGTGCTCGAGCTGGCGTCGCTGGAGCGCTTCAGCCCGGCGCACCAGGCCTTCCTCGACCAGCTGACCGAATCGATCGGCATCGTGATCAACACGATCAGCGCGAACATGCGCACCGAGGACCTGCTCGCGCAATCGCAATCGCTGGCCGAGGAGCTGCAGAACCGCCAGCAGGAGCTGCAGCAGACCAACGAGGAACTGCAGGAGAAGGCGCGGCTGCTGGTGCATCAGAACCAGGAGGTCGAGCGCAAGAAGCAGGAGGTCGAGCAGGCCCGCCAGGCGCTGGAGGAAAAGGCCGAGCAGCTCGCGCTGACCTCCAAGTACAAGTCGGAGTTCCTGGCCAACATGTCGCACGAGCTGCGCACGCCGCTCAACAGCCTCTTGATCCTGTCGGACCAGCTCTGCAAGAACAGCGAAGGCAACCTGACGCCCAAGCAGGTCGAGTTCGCGAAGACCATCCATCTGTCGGGCAACGACCTGCTGATGCTGATCAACGACATCCTGGACCTGTCGAAGATCGAGTCGGGCACGGTCGTGGTCGACGTCAGCGAGCTGCGCCTCGAGGACCTGCAGCGCTCGGTGGACCGCAGCTTCCGCCATGTCGGCGAATCCAAGCACGTCGAGTTCGAGATCCGGGCGGAGCAGCCGCTGCCCAAGACCATCGTGACCGACGTCAAGCGCCTGCAGCAGATCGTCAAGAACCTGCTGTCCAATGCGTTCAAGTTCACGCACCAGGGATCGGTGTGCCTGTCCATCGGCGTCGTCGACCGCGGCTGGTCGAGCGACAACGAGGATCTGAACCGCGCCGCGCAGGTGCTGTCGTTCTCGGTGTCCGACACCGGCATCGGCATCTCGCCGGACAAGCAGCAGATCATCTTCGAGGCCTTCCAGCAGGCCGACGGGTCGACTTCGCGCAAGTACGGCGGCACCGGCCTGGGCCTTGCGATCAGCCGCGAGCTCGCGCGCCTGCTGGGCGGCGAGATCAGGCTGGTCAGCGCGCCGGCGCGCGGCAGCACGTTCACGCTGTACCTGCCGCAGAGCTACAGCCCGACGCGCAGCCCGCGCCATGCGCGCAGCGCAGGCAACGCCATCGAGGCGACGGCGCTCGCCGAGCGGGCCCGGAGCGCCGACGACAGTGCCGTCGGCACGCGCGGTTTCGAGGCGCCCGAGGCGTACCGGCAGTCGGCCGCCGGCCTGGACGACGCGCACGAGCTGCCGCTGGCGAACGTCGCCGACGACGACCGCGGCGAGATCCTGCCCGGCGACAAGGTGCTGCTGATCGTCGAGAACGACCTGGCCTTCGCCGACGTGCTGCTGCAGGCGGCCCGGCGCACCGGCTTCAAGGGGCTGGTCAGCACGAGCGGCGCCGCGGCGCTGGCGATGACGCGCGACTACCCGCCGACCGTGATCACGCTGGACATCTTCCTGCCCGACATGGAAGGCTGGCGCATCCTCGAGCGGCTGAAGTCCGATCTGCGCACGCGGCACATCCCGGTCTGTGTCGTCTCGACCGACGACTCGCGCGAGCGCGCGCTGCGCTCCGGCGCGGTCGGCTTCGTGACCAAGCCGCTGCACTCGCTGGATGAAGTCGAGCAGGCGCTGACCCATCTGTACGAATTCGCCGATCGACGCCGCAAGCGGCTGCTGGTGCTGATGTCGCCGACGCCCGTGCGCGCCGACTACCTCGGCTGCCTCGATGCGGACACCGAGGTCGTCATCGTCGAGTCGGCACCGGCGGCCCATGCCGAGCTCGAAGGCGGCCACGTCGATTGCCTGGTCACCGACGGCAGCATCGCCGACTTCGGCCCCGAAGACGTGCTCGAGTCCCTGGAGGCGCGCTCGCCGACGCGCCAGTTGCCCATCGTGCTGACGAGCGCCGATCCGGCGGTCGCGGCGCAGTGGGGCCACGGCCACGGCGCTTTCGCGTTGCGCAGGGCCGACTCGGTGGAGCGCATGCTGGACGCGACGGCCTTCTTCCTGCATCGGGGCGAGGCGGCGATGTCCGAGCAGGAGCGCCGCTCGGCCCAGGCGCTGGACGAGACCGACCGCGTGCTCGAAGGCAAGAAGGTGCTCATCGTCGACGACGACATGCGCAACATCTTCGCGCTCGCGACCGTGCTCGACGCGCACGGGATGGTGATCGTCTCGGCCGAGAACGGGCGCGACGCGATCCGCCAGGTCCAGTCCGATCCGCGCATCGACATCGTGCTGATGGACATCATGATGCCGGAGATGGACGGCATGGAGACCATGCGCCAGATGCGCCGCCTGCCGCGCGGCAAGGAGCTGCCGCTGATCGCGGTGACGGCCAAGGCGATGAAGGGCGACCGCGAGAAGTGCATCGCCGCCGGGGCCTGGGACTATCTCTCCAAGCCGGTCGACATCGCCTACCTGCTGGTGGTGCTGCGCGGCTGGTTGTGCTCCCGGGGCTGACCATGTCGGCGCCCATACCCACCACCCCGGCGGTGTCGCACGAGCTGCCGTCGGCAGACGGCGAGGGCGACGAGAAGGTCAACATCCTGATCGTCGACGACCTGCCCGAGAAGCTGCTGGTCTTCTCGACGGTGCTCGAAGAGCTGAACCAGAACCTCGTGTTCGCGCGCTCGGGGCGCGAGGCGCTGCGCGAGGTGCTGCAGCGCGAGTTCGCGGTGATCCTGCTCGACGTCAACATGCCCGACATCGACGGGTTCGAGACCGCCGCGCTGATTCGCGAGCACCGGCGATCGGTCGACACGCCGATCATCTTCATCACCTCCTACATCGACGAGCTGCAGGCCGAGCGCGGTTATTCGATAGGCGCCGTCGACTACATCCTGTCGCCCGTCGTGCCGCAGGTCCTGCGCAGCAAGGTCCGGGTGTTCGTGCGCCTGTTTGCGCTGCAGCGGCAGATCCGTCGTCAGGCCGACGCGCGCGCTGCGGTCGCCGCGGCGCAGGCCGCCCGGCGCGTCGCGGAGGACAACGACAGGCGCTCGGCCTTCCTCGCCAATGCCGGTCGCCTGCTGTACGGCTCGCTGCAGGTCGAGGTCGGCGTGCGCGAGCTGGCGCGCCTGCTGGTGCCCGAGTTGGCCTCGGTGGCGATCGTGCTGCCGGCGGACGAGCGCCACCAGGCCCGCCAGGCGATCGTCGCGCGGGCCGGCGCCGGGGTCGACGAGATCCCGCTGGAGCTGATCGGCGACGTCGCGCGCGCCGCGCTGCACCGCGTGCTGCACGAGAGAAGGCGTACGGATCTCGACGACGCGCAGCTCGACCAGCTCGCGCCGGCTGCGTTCGGCCTGCCGTTGGATGATCTCTCGCCGCCGCGCCTGCACGCCGCCTCGGTGGTTCCGCTGGCGAGCGGGCATCGGCTCTTCGGCGCGCTGCTCGTCGCCAAGGATGCGCACGAGCGCGCTATCGACTGGGGCGTGCTGGACGAGCTGGCCGCGCGGGCTGCCGCCGCGCTCGAGAACGCACGGCTCTACGAGGAGCTGCAGAGCGAGATCGTCGAGCGCCGTGCCGCGGAGCGCGAGCTGCGTGAAGCCGGCCGGCGCAAGGACGAGTTCCTGGCGATGCTGTCGCACGAGCTGCGCAACCCGCTCGCGCCGATTCGCACCGCGCTCGAGGTGATCCGGCGCATCGCGCCGCCGGATCCGAAGCTCGCCTGGGCCTCCGACATCATGGTGCGCCAGCTCCGCCAGATGACGCGCCTGATCGAAGAGCTGCTCGACGTCGCGCGCATCAGCCAGGGCAAGATCGTGCTGAAGCGCGAGAAGGTCGACCTCAACGCGGTCATCGCGCAAGGCGTCGAGACGGTGCAGCCGCATGTCGATGCCCGAGGCCAGACGCTGCATGTCGTGCCGCTGATCGAGACGATGTGGCTGCAGGGCGATTTCGCGCGCCTCGCGCAGATCGTCTCGAACCTGCTGCACAACGCGTCGAAGTACAGCGAGAAGGGCTCGGCGATCGAGCTGCGTTCGAGCGTGGACGAACATGGCGCGGTCATCCGCGTGCGCGATCAGGGCGCCGGAATCGCGCCCGAGCTGCTGCCGCGCATCTTCGACCTGTTCACGCAAGGGCCGAGCGGTCTCGATCGCGCGCACGGCGGCCTGGGCATCGGCTTGACGCTGGCGCGGCGCCTGGCCGAAATGCACGGCGGCAGCATCGAGGCGTACAGCGATGGGCCCGGCCTGGGCTCGGAGTTCACGCTGCGGCTGCCGTGCATCGCTCTCGTGCGCGGCGGCGACGCCGCGCCGGCGCGCATGGAGCCAGCGGCGCCGCGCGTCGCGGCGGCTCGCATCCTGATCGTCGACGACAACCGGGACGCGGCCCAGAGCATCGCGACGTTCTTCGAGATGAGCGGCCATCACATCCGGATCGCGGCCGACGGCGTGCAGGCGCTAGACGCGGCGGCGGACTTCGCGCCCGATGTCGTCGTGCTCGACATCGGCCTGCCGGCGCTGGACGGCTACGAGGTCGCGGTGCGCCTGCGCCGCATGCCGGCCACCCGCGACGCCCTGATCCTGGCGTTGACCGGCTACGGCCAGAAGGAAGACCAGTCGCACGCCGAAGCGGCCGGTTTCGACCGGCACTTCGTCAAGCCGGCCGATCCCGTGGCGCTGCTGTCATGCATCGAGACCTGGCACCGGCTCGAGCGCACGAACGCGAGATCTTTGAGTGGCAACGAGTCGTGATCCGGAGAGCTCCGTGCAGCCGAACATCGCCCTGACCCCTGCGTTGACGCACGCACTGTTCCAGCAGAACCCGGATGCGGTGCTGGTTCTGGACGAATGGGGGAACGTTCTGCTGGCCAACGCGGCCGCGGGCTGGCTGTCGTCCGACGGCGGCTATCCGCACTTCGTGCAGTTGACCGGCATTCCGTGGCCCGCCGAGCTCGAGATGCGGCCCGATGGCAAGCGGCACTGGAGCCGCCGGCTGCGCATCCAGGGTGGCGACGGCGAGGTGCGGCAGGTCGAGGCCAGCCTGTTCAGCATCACCCTGGCGGAGCAGCAGGCGCAGCCGCTCTTCTGCTGCATGCTGAAGGACGTCACCGCGATCGTGCAGGCCGCCCGTGCGACGCAGGACCACGAGAGCCGCAGCAAGGTCACGACCGACATGGCGCCGGTGCTGATCCGGATGGCCGGCGCCGACGGGATGTGCGACTGGTTCAACAAGTCGTGGCTGGGCTTCCGCGGCCGCACGCTGGGCGACGAGCTCGGCGAGGGCTGGATCGACGGCGTGCACCCCGAAGACCTGGAGCGCTGCCTCGCGATCTACTCGTACTGCGTCGAGGTTCGTGAACCGTTTTCGATGGACTACCGGCTGCGCCGCCACGACGGCGTGTTCCGCTGGGTGCTGGACACCGGAATTCCCCGCTTCGGACGGGACGGGGAATTCCTGGGCTACATCGCGACCGCGCTGGACATCACCGACCGCAAGGAGCTCGAGGACCGGCTGGCCGAGCGCACGCGGCAGCTGCGCCTCGCCGACCGCCGGCGCGAGGCGTTCCTGGCCAAGCTCTCGCACGAGCTGCGCAATCCGCTGGCGCCGATCGCCAACGCCGCCGCGATCCTGCGCAATCTCGAGCGCGGCGACCCGCACCTCGTCACGGTGCGCGAGATCATCGAACGCCAGGTCGCGCAGCTGCGCCGCCTGATCACCGACCTCGTCGACGTCACGCGGGTCACGCAGGGCCAGGTCGTGCTGCAACGCGAGCGGCTCGACGTCGATGCGCTGATCGACAGCGCGATCGACGAGGTGCTGCCGGAGACCGAACGGCGCCGCCAGGTGCTGCGCGTGCAGCGGTCGATCGAGCCGCTGGCCTGCGCCGGTGACGCGCAGCGCCTGTCGCAGGCGCTCGCCGCGCTGCTGGGCAATGCGGCGAAGTTCTCGCCCGATGCGAGTGCGATCGTCGTCGCGGTCCGGCGGCGCGAGGGCATGCTCGAGGTCAGTGTGCGCGACCTCGGCCGCGGCATCGCGCCGGAGTTCGTGCCGCACGCGTTCGAGCTCTTCGCGCAGGCAGACGAGTCGCTGGGCCATGCAGACGGCGGCCTCGGCGTCGGCTTGACGATCGCGAAGCAGATCGCCCGGCTGCATGACGGCGATGTCCAGATCGAGAGCGCGGGTCATCGTCTCGGAACCACGGCGACGTTGAGCCTGCCGCTGCTGGCGGGCGCCGACGATGCCGAGAAGCCCGTCGACGACTGCGACCTGGCCCGTGTCGCCGGGCGTCGCGTGTTGATCGTCGAAGACAACGCCGATGCCCGCGAGAGCCTGCGCATGCTGGTCGAGTTGGGCGGCAACGATGTGAGGACCGCCGCGAACGCCGCCGAGGGACTGCGCGTGGTCGAGCATTTCGCGCCGGAGCTGGTGGTGTGCGACATCGGGCTGCCCGACGTCGACGGCTTCGAGCTCGTGCAGCGCCTGCGCGACAAGCTTGCCGATCAGGCGACGCGCTTCATCGCGCTGACCGGCTACGGCCGCGTCGAGGACCGCGAGCGTGCGCTCGATTCGGGCTTCGATTCGTTCTACATCAAGCCGCTGCAGCCGGCGCGTTAGCGGCGCCTCGTCAAGCGACTGCCGTCGACTCGGCGAGATGGGTCATCGGCAGGTCGAGCTCGACCCAGAACAGACTGCCTTTGCCGAGCTCGCTGTCGACGCCGATCTCCCCGCCCATCAGCTGGACCAGTTGTCGACTCAGCGCGAGGCCGAGGCCGGTGCCGCCGAACTGGCGCGAGGTCGAGGCGTCTTCCTGCATGAACTCCGTGAACAGGTTCAGGCGCGCCGCTTCGCCTATGCCTTTGCCGGTGTCGCGAACCTCGATGCGGATCGGACACGAATCCGGCGCTGCGACTGCACCCGGGACCGGGCGCATGAACACGCCCAGCGAGACGCTGCCGGCCGCCGTGAACTTGACGGCGTTGCCGACCAGGTTCGTGAGGATCTGGCGCAGCCGCAACGCGTCGCCGACCAGCGTTCGCGGCAAGCTCGAAGCCAGCGTCAGCCTCAGGTCCACGCCCTTGGCCTGGGCCAGCACCTGGAACGTTTCCGCCACTTCGCCGGCCAGCGTCGCGATCGAGAACGGTTGCAGGTCGAGTTGGAACCGACCCGACTCGATCTTCGCCAGATCGAGGATGTCGTTGACCAGCCGCAGCAGCGTTTCGGCCGATGTCTGGGCAAGCGACACGAAGCGGCGCTGGCGTTCGTCGAGGTTCGAAAGCAGGAGGAGCGATGTCATCCCGAGCACGCCGCCGATCGGCGAGCGCATCTCGTGGCTCACGTGGGCCACGAATCGACGTTGGCGGGCCAGCGGATCGGCGGGTACCGTAGGCGCCGGCGGTGCGGGGCGACCCTGTCGCGCGATGGCCGCGCTGTAGTCGCGTATGCCTTGGTCGATGGCCGCCAGCCGGCGTTCGTCCGCGGCATCGTTGCGCGGCCCGCGGCTCATCTCCGATTGACGGAACTGCAGCGAGAGGTATTGCGAGCGGGCACTGTTGCCGATGAGCGGCGCACAGACTTCGAGCTGCCGCTGAACGGCCTGCTCGGCGCTTGGCGCGTCGCCCAGCGCCTCCGAGGCGATGCGGATCACATCCTGCAGGCGATAGGCTTCGAACGGGTAGTCGTCGTCCTTGCGTTGTTCGGAGCGCGCGAGGTAGCGCCGGCAGAGATCGCGGGCCTCCGCATGCCGGCCGCGCGCGCAAAGGACCTCGCCGTTGACCCAGGTCCAGGCGCATTCGAGGTGGGCTTCGGTCGGGTGGGGGAAGGGCCCGAGGGCCAGCGCCAGCTCCGCTTCTTCGAGGCGGCCGACGCCG
>DATEFR010000245.1:0-4353 GCA_035280545.1 Burkholderiaceae bacterium
CGGACGCTGACGGCACCCAGCTGCTCGCTGTCCTTCAGCACGACGCTCAGCGGCTGGGCGAGGCCGAGAATGAACTCGTCCTCGCGCTGCAGTTCGCCCAGCGGCTGACGCATGAAGGCCGCGACCACCGCGTCCTGGCCCACCGGCGTTGCGGTGGTGACGAGCTCGTCCTTGCGGTCGGGGCCCTCGCGCGTCATCGCCGCCGCGGCTGGGAACGCGTCCTGCAGGCGCGCCACCTGTCCACGATCGAAGGCGAAGGCCTGAGCCGGGTCGGGGTGGATCAGGAAATCGCCGGCGCTGTTGGTCAGGTACAGCTGCAGGCCGCGGGGCAGATCGGCGGCCAGCTGCGCAAACAAGCCGTTCAGGTCGACGTTGATGACGACAACGCCGCGTGCCAGCCCGTTCGCGTCGTGCACGGGCGCGGCGACCTGCAGCGAGGGCTTGCCCAGCCCCGCATGGGCACCCACCTCGTGGTTGATGGCCGGGCGCGACACGTACACCTTGCCGGCGGGCAGGCGCAGCGTCTCGAACACATACGGGTAGTGCCCCTTCTCCTGCAGGTCGTCGCCGCTCACGCGCACCAGGCCGTTGTCGTCGCGATCGACGCGTATGCGCTCCAGCCCGTGATCGGTCACGTCGATGAGGCGCATCTGAAAGTACTCGGGGTGCGTGTCCAGCACGCGTTCGAACAGCAGCGCGACGTTGTCCTCGTTGAACTCCTGCACGCGCGGGTCGGCGCGGGCGAGCAGGCGCGCCGCCTGCGGGTGGTCGGCCAGCATCCGCACGTCGCGCGCCGTGCCGTTGAGGCCCACGGCCAACTGGCGGACCAGCACCCGCGTGGCCGTCTGCAGGCGCTCCTCGGCGCCCGCGATCAGCATGGCGCGGCTGGCCGAGTAGCCGTAGTAGCCGGTCAAGGCGGCCGCCAGCACGCCCACGCCGGCCAATGCGAGCCCGAGGCGCCAGGCGATGCCGAGGTTCAGCTTCATCGGGAGCGCCGCCTCGTCGTCATCACGGCGCCAGCACGCGCGAAGCGCGATCCCCCGAGCGGATGCGCGCCCACAAAGCCTCGCGCCGGCCGGCATCTTCGACCGGCTCGAGCCAGAGGATGCGCACCTCGGGCCGGCTGGCCGCCGACTCGGTGGTGGTGTTGGCCAGCCCCTGGCGCTCCACCAGCAGCCGGCTGGCCTGCTCGCCGAGGACGAGATCGATCCAGGCGTGGGCCAGCCCGGAGTCGCGGGCCCGGCGCGTGATGGCCCAGCAATCGAGCCATGCCAGCGCGCCTTCGCGGGGAATCACATAGCCTGCGTCTACCCCTTGCGCCTTCAGCAGGTGCAGCTGCTGGGTTCCGTAGTTGGCATACATCAACGCAGCGCCGTGGCGCCGGAAGAGCTCGATCGACTCCTCGGGCCCGTTGTAGAACCCGAGCACGTTGCGCCGCAGATCGACCAGCGCATCCACCGTGCGCGGCCACATGATGGGCTCGATCCTGAACGGCGAGGCGGCCCCCAGCATCTGGGCCGCGAGCGAGAAGTTGTGGGCACCGCCGCCGTAGGCGAGCACCTTGCCCTGGTAGCGCTTGTCCCACAGCGCCGCGATCGAGGTCGGGGGCGTGCTGATCTGGCGTCTGTCGTAGATCAGCCCCATCTCCGAATAGGTGTACGGGATCGCATAGGTCTGCGCCACGCCGCCTTGCGTGTGAACCAACCCGGGGATGGCGGTACGCTGGCGAAAGCGCGGCAGCTGCGCGCGGAGGTTCGGGATCAGGGCCGGATCCACCGGCCGGACCAGTTGGGCCTGGATGTAGCGCTGCAACTCGGCGGTGTTCACCGCGAAGACGTCGAAATCGGCACCGCCGTTGGCGTTGAGCTTTTGCCACATCGACTCGTCGGTATCGATCACCGTCAGTTCGACATGGGCACCCGTCCTGGCCTCGAAGTCGCGAACGACCTCGGGCTCCGCATAGCCCGGCCACGCCAGCACGCGCAGCACCGGCGCGGCAGCCGCTTGCACGCAAGCCAGGGCGACCACGACGGCCACCGCAAACCACTTTCCCCGCATCGACGACACCCCGCCAAGTCACCCGCTCCCCGTCGACCATGTTAGGGCAACCCGATGTCACGAGGGCGGTCATCAGGCCGTGGCCGCTTCGCCCATCAGGCGTGCCACGTCGGCGACGAAGCGGTCCACCGCGAGCGGCTTGGTCCAGTATTCATCGGCGCCGAGCTGGCTGGCGCGCGCGACTTCGTCCGGCATCGCGCTGGCCGACAGGGCCACCACGCGCAGATGGCGCGTCGCCGCATCCGCCTTCACGCGGCGCAGGACTTCCAGCCCGTCGATGTCCGGCAGTTGCATGTCCAGCAGCAGCAGGTCGGGCTGCACGCTGCGAGCGAGGGCGACGCCGCTCACGCCGTCGTGGGCGCGGACGAAGCGCACGTCGGCCCAGCGGGCCAGGATCTGTTCGACGAGGACGGCGTTGACATCGTTGTCCTCCACGTAGAGCACCGTGCCCCGCGGTGCGGCCAACGCCGCCTGCGCCGACCGGGGCTCCTGAGCGCGCGGCACGACGGCCTCGACGCGCGGCAGCGACACGCTCATGCGCGTGCCGATGCCGACCTTGCTGTCGACTTCGAGGCTGCCTTGCATCAGGCGCACGAGCTGGCGGGTCAGGACCAGGCCGATGCCGGTCCCCTCGATCGCGCCGCGCTCGCGCCCCAATCGGTTGAACGGCTCGAACAAGTGAGCCAGCTGCTCGCGCGTCATGCCCAGACCGGTGTCCTCGATCAGCAGATGCACCCGCTCGGCCTCGATGCGCAGCGCGACGGTCACGGTGCCGCCCGGGCGGTTGTACTTGACCGCGTTGGAGAGCAGGTTCAGCACGACCTGGCGCAGCCGCGTCGGATCGGCGCGCACCGCGATGGGCGCGCGTGCGTCGTACCCGGGCACCAGCGACACCGCGCGCTGGTCGGCGGCGCTGCGGGTCATCTGCATCGCTTCGTCGAGCAATGGCGGCAGCGCGAGCGGCCCGGTTTGGACCGCAAGCTGGCCGGTCTCGATACGCGACACGTCGAGCACGTCGTTGATCAGCGTCAGCAGGTGCCACCCGGCCTGCTGCAGCAGCTCGAGCTGCGCCAGTTCCTGGGGTGTGAGGCGCTCCTGCGCCTCGTGGCGCAGCAGTTCGGCGAAGCCCAGCACGGCGTTGAGCGGCGTGCGCAGTTCGTGGCTCATGCGCGAGAGGAATTCCGTCTTCGCGCGGCTCGCGGACTCGGCGCGCGCGAGCGCTTCGCGAACCTGCTCGGCCTCGTGCAGGTCGGTGATGTTCAGGCTCATCACGAGCAGGCACGCCTCGCCCATGTACTCGATCGGCTCGGCGTTGAACAGCTCGTGCGTCGGCCCGGCATCCCCCCGGTGCACGTGGAACACGCGGTTGCGCACGCGCCCGTGGCGCTTCAGCTCGGCGTAGAAGTCCTCGCGGTCTTCGTCGCTGAGCCGCGCCGCGAGCTCCGCGGTGCGGTGCCCCAGCATCTGCTCGCGCGTCAGGCCGTAGGCGGCGCAGCAGGCGTCGTTCACCGCGAGCACGCGCCGCTGCGCGATCGAGATGATGGATGAGGACGCCGGCGCCGCATTGAACAGCAGCTGGAACCGCTCGAGGCTGGCCTGGGCCTCGCGCTGCGCAAGCTCGCGTTCGAGCTCGTGATCGATGGCGTCGAGCGCAAGCGAAATGTCGCCGACCATCTTGTCGAGCAGCTTCATCAACGGGTCGTCGAAGAAGCCGGTGTCGCCGGCGGCCAGCATCAGCACGCCGTCGACACCGCCGCGGCGATGGAACGGCAGCCACGCGAACGCGCGCACGCCATGCGCCACGGCCTGGTCGCGCCACGGTGCCGCCCGCGGGTCGTTCTGGTAGTCGTTGCTCGTGATCGGCCGCCCGCCGCGCAGCGCCTGGACGGTGTACGAGCGCTGCGCCCGCGGCTCGCTGGTGTCCCACGGCTGCGGAATGCCGGCGAGGATCTCGGCGGCGGGCCCGGCGGTGGCGGCACGGTGGGCAAGGGCGCCGTCGAGCACGTACACGCAGGCCGCGCGGGCATGGCCCGCGGTGACGCAGATCTCGCAGATCGCCTCGAACAACTGGGTGCGCTCCTTGATGCGCGCGATCGCCTGGTTGGTCCGCGACAGGGCGTCGTAGAAGTGCGTCATCCGCTGCATCAGCGCGTGCGCCGAGCGCGAGTGCCGGTCTTCGCGCAGCATGACGGCCACCGGCAGCACCATCGCCAGGGCCAGCGCGGCGGGCCCCAGCGCGGCGCGCTGGAGCTGCGCCGCATGGTCCCCTGACAGCGCGGCGTAAGCCAGCCACGC
>DATEFR010000246.1:0-6265 GCA_035280545.1 Burkholderiaceae bacterium
ACCATAACAGAGGGCAGAAAGACGCAACTGCTTCGCATCAGATGGCCTTTTGCTGTGCCTGTTTTTCCCTCGCCCCGATTCCTACGATGGAGGCATTCCCGCTCACTCACACACGAACACGACGAGGTGCCGACATGAAGACGATCGATCCCGAATCCACCATCCAGCCCATGCGGCTTGCGCCGGGGCAGGCGCTGCACATTCCGGTGCGCCCGCACACGGGCGTGCAGGTGCTGTCGGGTTCGCTGCGCCTGCGGGAGCCGGTTCGCTGGCTGTCGGACACGGCGGTGAGTCCTTCGCAGCGCATCGGCGAAGGCCAGTGGTTGCAGCTGGAAGACGGCGGCTGGCTGGAGATGGTTGCTGCCGCAGGCGAGGTGCACCTGCTGCTGGTCGAGCCGGCCGAGCCGCTGGCCTGGATCTGGCGCCGCCTGCGGTCGCTGCTGCGCGGCGGCAGGGCCGCGGCGCGCCAGGGGGCCTGAGGCTCGTCAGGTCTTCTGCGACCCGGCGATCAGTGCCGCACGGCGCTCCAGGCTTTCCTTCGGCCACATCTCGGAGGCCTTGTAGTACTGCGCCACCGCGGGCGTGCCGGGCGGCAGCACCACCCAGGGCTGCTTCGACTCGGTGAAGATGTGGATGTCCGGGGGCAGCAGGTCCGGGTTGTCGAGCGTGCCCACCCGCACGAAGCGCGCCGCCTCGCCCAGGCCGGCGTAGTTGCTCCACACGGCGATGCGGCAGGCCGGGCAGCGCCAGATCTTCTGGCCCTTGCCGCTCAGGGATGGCGTGTTCACCAGCTCGGGCTCGCCAGCCAGCAGCTCCACCCGGTCCGCTTCGATCATCGCGTTGAGCGCAAACGACGCCCCGGTTTCGCGCTGGCACCAGCGGCAATGGCAGCAGTGCACGATCATCGGCCGCGACGTGAGCCGATAGCGCACCTGGCGGCAGGTACAGCCGCCTTCGGCAGGGAAGTCAGTGGCGTCGGTCATGCTGCGCTGCTCCTGTGTGGGAGAGCGCAATGTTCGCATGCGCCGCGGCGCGGTGTCAGCCCCTTGCGTGGGTGACGCCGCCGTCGACGATGAGGGTCGAGCCCATCACGTAGTCGCCCGCACGCGACGCCAGGTAGATGGCCGCGCCGGCCATGTCCTCGGGCGTGCCGATGCGGCCGGCCGGAATGCGCTGCTTGACCTCGTCCGCGTGGTCGCGCGCATCCTTGTTCATGTTGGATGCAAAGGCGCCGGGGGCGATCGCGCTCACGGCAATGCCGTCCGGGGCCAGGCGCAGCGCCATGCGGCGCGTCATGTGGATCAGGCCCGCCTTGCTCGCCGCGTACGAATAGGTCTCCTGCGGGTTGACCGAGATCCCGTCGATGGACGCGATGTTGATGACCTTCGCGACCTGGTGACGCGCTGCCGCACGCAGCGGCGCGATCAACGCCTGGGTCAGGAAAAACGGGGTCTTCAGGTTCAGGTCGACGACCTTGTCCCAACCGTTCTCGGGGAAGGTGTCGAACGCTTCGCCCCAGGCCGCGCCGGCGTTGTTGACGAGGATGTCCAGCGTCTGCTCGCGCGCCGTGTACGCATCGACCAACGCTTTCACGCCCTCCGCCGTCGCGAGGTTCGCCGGCAGCGAGATGCATTCGGCACCGGCGGTCGACAGCTCCTTCGCGGCCGCATCGCAGTCGGCCGCCTTGCGCGACGAGATGTAGACCCGCGCGCAGCCCTGCGCGAGGAAGCCCGCGGCGATCATGCGGCCGATGCCGCGCGAGCCGCCGGTGACCAGGGCCACGCGGCCCTTCAGCGAGAACAGGTCGTCGATCTTCATCGTGCGTCTCCTCATCGCCCGGTGCGGGCCTTGTGCAGGATCGATTTTCGCGGCGAGGCGCGGTCCCGCGCTGTCGCAAACGTGTCGGGACGTCACCCTGCGGGCGATGCCAGCACCGCGGCAATCGCACTCGCCCGTGCCTGATGCACCGCATCGCCGATCGCCGAACCCTGTGCACCGCGGGCGACCGCCTGCGCCGCGGCGGCGGCCGCATCGACCGCTTGGGCTGCCGCGAGCGCCGCGAGCAGCCGCGCGCGCTGAGGATAGGCATCCTCGCTCATGCCCAGCCGCCCGCGCGCGTCGCACTCGCAGGCGAGCAGCGCATCGGCGAACCGATCGGGCCGGCGCCACGCATCGCAACGGTCGAGCAATCGCGTGATCGCCGCGGCGCCGAACTCGCCGCTGCGATGGATGTTGCCGTGCTCGCGCGCGACCAGCTCGGCCAGTTCGCGGCAGGCGACCGGCACGCGCAGGCGCTCGCCGACCGCGCGCACCAGCGCGACGCTGCGCTCCTCGTGGCCGAGGTGGCGCGGCAGCACGTCGGGCGGCGTCGTGCCCTTGCCCAGGTCGTGGCCCAGGCAGGCATAGCGCACCTCGAGCTTCGTGCCCAGGCGCGCGGCCATGTCCAGCACCATCATCAGGTGCACGCCGGTGTCGACCTCGGGGTGGTAGTCGGCGCGCTGCGGCACGCCCCACAACCGGTCGACCTCGGGCAGCAGTTTCGCAAGCGCGCCGCATCCGCGCAGCACGTCGAACAGACGCGACGGCTTGGCCTCCATCAATCCGCGCGCGAGCTCCTGCCAGACACGCTCCGGCACCAGCGCGTCGACCTCGCCGGCTTCGACCATGCGGCGCATCAGCACGACGGTCTCGGGCGCGACCGTGAAGTCGCTGAAGCGCGCCGCAAAACGCGCCAGCCGCAGGATGCGCACCGGGTCTTCGGCGAACGCGGCCGAGACGTGGCGCAGCACCTTGGCGCGCAGATCGCGCTGGCCGCCATGCGGGTCGATCAGCTGGCCGGCCTCGTCCTGCGCGATCGCGTTGATCGTCAAGTCGCGCCGCAGCAGGTCGTCCTCGAGCGTGACGCCAGGGTCGGCATGGACCTCGAAGCCGCGATAGCCCGCCGCGGTCTTGCGCTCGGTGCGCGCGAGGGCGTGCTCCTCGCGGGTCTGCGGATGCAGAAAGACCGGGAAGTCGCGGCCCACCGGCAAGTAGCCGGCATCGATCAGCTCCTGCGCGCGCGCGCCGACGACGACCCAGTCGCGGTCGCCACCGGGCACGCCGAGCAGTGCATCGCGAACGGCGCCCCCGACCAAGTAACGTTGCATGGGCACTAGCCTAACCGCTCGCACGAGCAGACGGCAACGCTGCGGCCCGATGCGGCGGCGTATTCAGCCGGGGTTGTCGCGCGGGACCAGCGCTCGATACTGCTCGAGCGTGCCGCCGGCCAGCGGCTTCACCATGACACGCACGGTGTTCACGCGCCGGCCCATCTCGATGCCCTCGCGGGTGCGCGTCTCGAGGTAGCCCTCGGATTGCCAGAACCGTTCGGCCCGCACATTGCCCCGCACGACCCCCAGCCGCAGCCACGCGGCCCCGTGCGAAGTAGCCCAGGCCTCGAGGCCGCGATGCAGCGTCTGGGCGTCGCCGGAGCCGCGCCGCTCGGTGGCGACGATGAAAAGGCCGATGTGCCAAATGCCCGCGGCCAGCAAGTCGGTGACGACGTTCGCCATCGCCACCATCGCGCCCCGCGCGTCCAGGTAGCCGATCAGCCACTTCTTCGTGTAAGGCCAGCCCGCCGGCAACGGGCCGTGGATCTCCTCATGGGCTTCCTGCGGACCGGCCGGCTCGCCGTTCACGGCGATGAAATAGTCCGGGTTGGCCTCGAAGAAGCGCTGCAGCCCGGCCTCGCGGTCCGGCGTGATCTCGACACAGCGCAGCGCCGGGATCGGAGAGCTCGGCAGCGTGATGGACATGAGGTGAGCGCGACCTCGCGCGACTCAGGCCGCCGTGGTCCGATACGGCTCCTCGAACGCGCGGAAGTCACGCTCCTGGAGGGCATCGGCGATCCACGCGGCCACACCGGGCAGCGCAACGACGCGGTCCATGTACGCCGTGATCACCGGCGGCACCGGTACCGCGTAGGTCCGCAGCCGCGTCACGACCGGCGCGAAGAACGCATCGGCAATGCTGAAGCCGCCGAACAGCAGCGGCCCGCCATGCGCCTCGAGCAATCCGGTCCACAGCGCGACGATGCGCGCGATGTCGGCCCGAACGGCGGGCTGCTCCTTCAGCACCTTCTCGCCGATCGCCGGCAGCGACGCCTCGATGTTCATCGTGAGGTGGCTGCGCATGGCGCTGAAGCCGGCGTGCATCTCGGCGCAGACGCTGCGTGCCCGGGCGCGTGCGCGCGCGTCGGCCGGCCACAGCGCTTTCTCGGGAAAGCGTTCGGCCAGGTACTCGGCGATCGCCAGCGTGTCCCAGACGACGAGGTCGCCGTCGACCAGCACCGGCACCTTGCCGGTCGGGCTGACGCGCTGCAGCTCGCGCTTGAAGGTCGAGTCCGCGTCGAAGCTGTCGAAGCGCACCATCACCTCGTCGAACGCGATCCCGGCCTGCTTCATCAGGACCCAGGGCCGCATCGACCAGGACGAATAGTTCTTGTTGCCGATATAGAGCTTCATGGCTGTCGTCTTCCTCGTGGCGTCGGCCCTCGATCGTAGCGGCCGCGCCCGCAGCGTGCGGTGAGCATTGCGCATCGCATTGATGCGCGAGCTTCATCGAGCGACGACGCCGTCAGGGCAGCTCTTTGTCCAGCGGGTTCGCTTCGGTGGCCGGCGCGATCGAGCGGCCGAGCCGCGCTTTCAGCGTCGGCGGCTGGCCGGTCAGCAGCGCCCCGTAGTAGCTGCCGTTGGAGAGCACCTTCTTCACGTAGTCGCGGGTCTCGCCGAACGGGATGTTCTCGGCCCAGATCGCCGGCTCGAGCACCGGGCCGTCGCGCCACTTGCGCGGCCGGTTCGGGCCGGCGTTGTAGGCGGCGGCGGCCAGCGGCTGCGAGCCGGAGAAGTCGTCGAGCACCAGCTTCAGGTACGCCATGCCGAGCTTCAGGTTGGTGTCGCGGTCGGCGATGAGGTCGGGCGTGTACGGCAGGCCGATCTTCTTCGCCGTCCAGCGCGCGGTGGACGGCATGATCTGCATCAGCCCGGAGGCGCCGACGGACGAGCGTGCGTCCATCACGAAGCGCGACTCCTGGCGAATCAGCCCGTAGACGTACGCGGGGTCCAGCCCCGCATCGCGCGCCTTCGCGATCAGCTCGTTGCGGAACGGCATCGGGAAGCGCTGTTCGATGTCGATCTCGGCCTTGGTGCGGTCGCTGGTGTTGATGCAGCGGTCCCAGACCTCGCGGTCGCAGGCCAGCTGCGCTGCGGCGAGCAGCTCGCGGTCGCTCATGCCGCGCAGCGTGTAGTTCCATTCGCGCGCGCCTTCGCTGCGCAGGCCGATGCCGACCAGCTGCAGTCCGCGCACCAGGCCCGGGTTGCGTATCGCGGCTTCGCGCTCCTCGGCGGTCAGCGGCGCCGGGCGCGGCGGCAGCGCAATCGGCTGCCCCAGGTGCTCGGCCGCGAGTGCCCCGTAGAAATTCATCTGGCCCGCGATGCCGGACATCAGCTCGCGCGCCATCGCGCGCATGGCCTCGCCGTCCTGCGAGTCGGCGGCCAGCGCCTGCAGCGCACGAGCCTTCCAGTAGACCCAGGTCGCATCGCGCTGCTCGTTCTCGCCCATCGCGTTGATGGCCTGCGCGACCTGCTGCCAGCGCGGCTTGCCGTTGTCGGCACGCAGCGCGGCGCGTGCCTTCCAGGCGAGCGTGTCGTCGGTCCAGTCGAGCTGGGCTTTGGCCTCGCCCTTGAGCTTGGCCGCGCGCTGTGCCGCGCGCAGGAAATGGTCCGCGGCCTCGGGCTGCAGCTTCAGCGCGGATTGCTTCGCGACCGCGGTCCAGGCCCAGGATGCGAGGTCGGCGGGCAACGCACGGTCCCAGCGGTCGTTCAGCAGGTTGGCCGCAGCGTCCGGGTCGTTGCTCGCCATCCGCATCAGCGCGAGCGTGGTCAGTTCGGCTGCGTTGCGGTTCGCCGCCGAGGCGTTGCGCGCGAGGTAACGCGCCGGGCTGTCGATCAGCTCGCCAACCGCGGCGCCGACCGCGGTGCTGACCAACACGCCGGCCTGGCGCGCGGCACGCGGCCGGCCCGCGTCGACCGCGAAACGGGCCTTGCGCCAGAGCTCGACCGGGCCGAACTGCTTCGCGTCGACCAGCGTCGCCGCGAGCAGCGCGCAGCCGTCGTCGGCGTCGCGCTGCGCGAGCCAGGCGGCAAGCGCGGCATCGTGCACATCCTTGCCGGCGGCCTGGTAGACGATCAACGCGTAACACGTGACCTCGCGGTCGTCGTTCATCCGG
>DATEFR010000247.1:0-8798 GCA_035280545.1 Burkholderiaceae bacterium
GATAAACGGTTTATACTGTTTTGATCGATGGACGCGACCTTGCACTGGTGGACGCTGCTGTCCGGCGTGGCGCTGGTGAATGTGGCTGCCTGGCTGTGGACCGCGGTGACCGTGCGGCGCAGCGCTGCGCACGGTCCGGGCGATTCGCGCCACCTGCAGCTGCTGCTGTCGGCCGGCTATGTTTTCGGCTGCGCCTACCGGTCGCTGCTGCCGGTCTACGACATCCAGCGCCTGTGCCTCGTGGACTCGTGGCTGTCCAGCGTGATCGTCGGCCGGTCGGTCGCGACCGTGGCCGAGTTGTGCTTCGTCGCGCAATGGTCGGTGCTGCTGCGCGAAGCCGCCGTGGCCGCCCGCAACCCGGCGGCGCTGCTGGTCTCGCGCCTGCTGCTGCCGATGATCGTGGTCGCCGAGGTCTGCTCGTGGCACGCCGTGCTGACCACGGCGAACCTGGGGCACGTCGTCGAGGAGTCGCTGTGGGGCACGAGCGCGGCGCTGGTCACCGCGTGCCTGTGGATGCTGCGGCGCACGCTCGCGCCGCGCCTGCGCCCGCTGATGCTGTTCTTCTGCGCGGCAGGCGCGGCCTACGTGCTCTACATGTTCACGGTCGACGTCCCGATGTACTGGGCCCGCTGGATCGCCGACGAGGCGCAGCGCCGTCCCTACCTGCCCCTGCTCGAAGGCGTGCCCGACGCCGCGCTGCGCCGTGTCGTCTCCCATCGCTGGGAGGACTGGCGCACCGAGGTCGTCTGGATGTCGCTGTACTTCAGCGTCGCGGTCTGGCTCAGCGTGGCGCTGGTCCATGTGCGCCTGCCCGGCCGGCCGCGCGAGGCCCTGGCTGGCGTCGCGCATCCGAAATCGGCCTGAACGCCGGGCCGAAGAAGGGATTGCGGTCCGCGTCGGGTCGGACTATGTTCGCGGCACGTGGCGCCGGCGTTGTCGGGCCACGCAGTGGCGCGAATGCGCCGCGGCTCCCATCGAGACACGGCGCTCGCGCGTTCGAGGCAGCAGACAACCCGTACGGGTTGGAAAGGAGCATCCCATGTTGGGCGAACGCATAGGCGAAGACACCGGCAAGGTCACGTCGCAACGTGTGCTCCCGACGCTCCACGGAGCGCCGCGGATGGAGACGTCGTTTCAGGCCACCGGTTCGATCTACGGCGTGGGCACGACCGATACCGGCACCTACATTGCCACGCTGCGCCCCGACGGCACGCTGTACGGCGAGGGCCAGGGTGTGGTGATGGGCAAGGGCGGCGAAGTCGCCACCTGGACCGGCCAGGGCGTCGGCACGATGAAAAAGGACGGTGCGATCAGCTATCGCGGCGCGTGCTACTACCAAAGCGCTGCGCCGGCCTGGGCGCGATTGAACAGCATCGCTGGGGTCTTCGAGTACGAGGTCGATGCCCAGGGCACCACCAGGGGTCAGCTCTGGGAATGGAAGTAGCCTGAACCTTGCCCACCCTGATCGTCACGCAGGCATGCCCCGGGGTGTACAAGCCGGGGCATCGAAATGTCCACCCGAGGAGACCGACATGAGCGAACGCAAGAGCAGCGTGCACTGGCAGGGTCGCGGCAAGGAAGGCAAGGGCCGCATCAGCACCGAGAGCGGAACGCTGCAGGACGTGAACTACGGCTACGCCACCCGTTTCGAGGACGACAAGCGCGGCACCAACCCCGAAGAACTGCTCGCCGCGGCGCACGCTTCGTGCTTCTCGATGGCGTTCTCGTTTGCCTGCGACAAGGCCGGCTTCGCGACGCAGGCGGTCGACACGACGGCCTCGGTGCGCCTCGTGATGAAGGATGGCGGCTTCGCGATCGATCGCATCGTGCTCGAGATGAGCGCCACGGTGCCGGGCATCGATCAGGCGAAGTTCCAGGAGCTCGCACAGGGCGCCAAGGCCGGGTGCCCGGTGTCGAAAGCGCTGGGCGCGGTGCCGGAGATCACGCTCAAGGCGACGCTGCGCCCGTAGCAGACCGGGGCGGCGCGCCAGCCGTCGCGCGGTCGTCATGCCGCACGCGTACGCTTGCACACAATCATGAGCGGCTGGCGCGGGCAAACTAATGCGTTACGCGTCCCGCAGCTGTTTCGGCAGCGCGAGGCGCTGCTTGTCTGCGCCTCAAACTCATAGATCCATCGATGGCTGCTTCAACGCGGAAATCAGATTCCAATCGGAGACCCTCCATGCCCGCTGCTTCCACTTCGAAACTCCGTGAAGTCAATTCCGATGCCAAGGAAGCCTCGTCGAAAGCGCCGGTGGTGCGCGCCATCGACGTCGGCTTCGGTCTGGTCAAGCTGAGCGTGCGCAGGGCGGGCGGCCTGGACATCATCAACTTCCCGTCGATGGCCATCCCCGCCGACGCGAGCGCCGTGCGCACGTTGGGCACGCGCCGGCGCGATACCTTCGACGTTCCGGTGAACGATGCGCTGTACGAAGTCGGCCGCGATGTCGGTCTGGCGCAGGCTGGCGGCAGCTTCGGGCGGGACGTGACCGACGAGTTCTACCGCGGCGCGATCTACGAGGCGCTGACCAAGGGCGCGCTGCGCTACATGCTCGAAGCGGGCGACTCGGTGATCGACGTGCTGGTGCTGGGCCTGCCGGTCAACCAGTACAACGATGCCAAGCGGCGCGACTATCTGCGCTCGCACTACGAAGGCGAGATCCCGGTCGGCGACGGCAAGAAGGTCACCGTCCGCAAGGTGATCGTGCAGGCGCAGCCCATGGGCGGCTACGCCGCGCTCGACGATCACCTCGAAGCGCTGAACGGCGTGATCGAGAAGACGCCCGGCGCGCTGAAGCCGCTGGCCAGCGGCGAGGCCCTAGACGATCTGTCGGTGCTGATGGTCGACCCGGGCGAGCACACGCTGGACTGGCTGCTGATCCAGCAGGGCACCATCAACCCGCGCTCCAGCGGCGCCGCGTCGGACGCCGGCCGCCACCGGGTCGTGCGCGCGGTGCTCGAATCGCTGGTCGCCGAAGTCGGCCGGCCGCTCGGGCCGGCGGTGATGCCGCGCATCAACGAGGCGCTGCGCCACCACAGCCCGGTGAAGCTGGCCGGCGTCGCGCACGACCTGCAGCACTTCGAGCCGGTCATCATGACGGTGGTCGAGGACTGCATCAACCGGATGGTCGACGGCCTGCGCGATGCCCACGAAATCATCGACCTCATGGTGCTGGTGGGCGGCCACCCCGAGCGCTACCGCGACGTGCTGGTGAAGCGCTTTCCGGCGATCCCGGTGTTCGTGATGCCGGAGTCGATGTCGGCCAACGTGCGGGGCTTCCAGATGATAGGCGAGGCCTTGGCGGAGGAGTCGGCGCCGAGCGCCTGACCGGTCTCGTCGCCCGCGATGAACCATGGCCCAGCTTCACCTGCAGTTCGACATCGACAGCGAGGTGTACCCGGAACTCCATGACCTGCTGGCGGCGATCGGCAGCGACGTGTCGCGCGAGGAACGGCTGCGCCAGCTGGCGGCGGTCGGGCTGATCTGGGAGCGAACGCGTCTGCGAGCCCAGGCGGACGTCGTGGAGGCCATTCCCGTGGCGGTGACCGTGGCCATGCCGGCGACGCTGGTCGCGGTGTCGGCGCCTGCTCGCCAGTTCCCGGTGCTGACCGATGTGGTCGAGGTCGAGCCTGGCGAGGTCTCGGGCCCGCATCCGCCCGTCGACCAGCCCGTCGCGTTGAATGGCACCGCGGACGGCGGCCGCATCGGTGCCAACGACCCGGTCCACGACCTGCCCGAGGAGCGCCAGAGGGCGCACCGCTCGCGCCTGAAGCGCATGAAGGACAAAGGGCTGTTCAGGAACGAATGAGGCCGGCGGTCCGGGCTATTGGGGGACCGCGTCGAGAATGCGCGCCGCCAGCGCGCCGTATTCGCCGCCGAAGTGATGGCCGCCCTCCAGCGGGACGGCTTGCGCGTGCGCCGGCGCGAGCTGCGGGCAAAGCGAATCGCGCTCGTCGCGTCCGTAGAGGCACAGCGTCCGGCCCGCGGCCAGCTTGGCGGCCTCGGGTGCGATCGGCTTGTCGCCGCTGGTCCCGATCCAGTTGGAGACATGGAACTCGAACGACGCCTTCTGCCCCAGCCCCAGGAGCGCGGTGAGGCGCACCGAGGAGCGTGTGCGGGCCGGCAGCCGGTTGAGCGCAAAGGGCAGCACGTCGGCGCCTTGCGAATAGCCGATCAGGATCACGTCCTTGCGTTTCCAGCGCGCGGCGTAGTAGCGGATGATGCGATCGAGGTCGCCGGCCAGCCCCTCGGGCGTGCGTGCGCTCCAGAAGTAGCGCAGCGAGTCGAACCCGGCGACCGGAACACCTCGTTGAGCCAGCGCGGCCGCGATGCCCTTGTCGATGCCGGCCCATCCGCCGTCGCCCGACAGCAGCACCGCGAAGCGCGAACCCTCGGCGTCTGCGGGCACCTCGACGATAGGCAGGTCGGCGAGCTGCGCGGGCGGTGGCGCCAGGCCTTGCTCCTTCGCGGCCAGCGCGGCGTAGGCGGCATCGAAGGCGGCCGGCACCTGCGGCGGCGTGGCCGACGCGTTCGAACTCTCCGCCGGAATCCAAGTGGCCTGCGCCACCCGCTGCGCGAACGCCTGCGCGTCGCCGGGCTTGCAGGCCGCGGCATCGGGTGAGGGCATCGCCGTCCACGGCGCCGCGAGTGAGGCCGCCGGCAGCAGCTCGACGGCGCCGTCGGCACTCGCCTGCCAGCGCAATGCGTGGGCGGCGCACAGCGGCGTGCGGAACATCAGCCGCGGGCAGAAATCGAGCGACAGCGCGGACGCGAACGTGCCGTCCGGCGCCTGCGCCAGCAGGCCATACGCGAACGACGAGGCACGACCCGAGCCGACGACGATGGGCAGCAGATACGTCGGCAGCTTCTCGAAGGCCTGGACGTGCCGGGCGAGGTTCTCGAACGCACCCGCCGCGAAGGTGCACTTGCCGTCCTGCGCTTCGAGCCGGCGATAGAACGGTGCGAGCGGCACGACCGACACCATCGCGCCGGCCGCGGTCATCTTGCGGGTCAGCGCTCGCTCGGTCTCGGTCGGCGCATCGTTCTCGGACAGCAGCAGCACGAACTGCCGCGGCGTGCCGGCGGGCCTAAGCACCTGGACACCGCTGAAGAGGCCATGCGACAACGGCGCGGGTTGCGGCGCCGGCTGGGCCTTCTGGGTCTTCTGAGTCTTCGCTGTCGCCTTCTGCGCATGCGCCAGCGGAACGCACGCGGCGAACAACGCCCACGACGACAACAGCCAGCACCACCAGGACCGCGCATTCATCGCGAGATGATGCCCTTGAATCCGCCGCCGATCATCGTGGCCACGTCGGCCAGCACGAAGACCGGGGCCAGCCCGCGCGGCGCGGCGAGGTAGCGCGCTTCCCAGACCGGCTCGAACTTGTCCTTGAAGTTGTGCAGCCCGCGAAAGTTGTAGAAGCGGTCGCCGTACTCGAACAACAGCCGGCCCAGGCGCTGCCAGCGCGGGGCCCGGCGGCGCTCGGCCATGCCGGCCATCGGCGACATGCCCAGGCCGAAGCGCTGGTAGCCGGCCTCCTGCAGGTGCAGCATGACGCGCGCAAACAGAAAGTCCATCGTGCCGGGCGGCGCATCGGGCAGGTAGCGCATCAGGTCGACGCTGGCTTCGTCCTTCGTGTCGGTGGTCAGCAGGTTGGCGAACGCGATCGCGCGGCCTTCGCGCCGCACCAGCGCGACCGGCAGGCGCGCAACGTAGTCCGCATCGAAGCGGCCCACCGAGAAGCCCTTCTCGCGGCCGCGCTGACCCGCCAGCCAGGCATCGGAGATCTCGCGCAACGCCGGCAGCAGCGGGCCAACCTCGTGGGCTGGCACCACCTCGAAGGTCAGGCCTTCGCGCTGGCCGCGGTTCACGCCGGCGCGCAGGTTGGCGCGACGCGCGCCCTTGAGGCTGAAGTCGGGCAGCGTCACATGCGCATGCTCGCCCAGCTTGAACGCCTCGAGTCCGCAGTCCAAATACAGCGGCAGCGTCGCGGGGCGCACCTGGTAGAAGGCGGCGCGCCCGCCGTGGTCGGTCGCCATCTCGATGAACTGCCAGACCAGGTCCGACCACTCGCGGCTGTCTCCGAACGGGCCATGCAGCGAGACCCAGGAGCGGCCCTGCTTGCCGAACATCAGGAAGCTGCGGCCCGAGGGCGAGAACATCAGGTGCTTGTCACCGACCAGCGCGTAGCAGCCTTCCGGCGACGGGTTCGCGCGCACGATCTCGGCGGCGCGCGCGAGGTCGGCGTCGGAGGTCTGCGCGACCTCGCCGGCCGACGGCCGCAGCAGGTGCCACAGGCCGAACGCCAAGGCCGCCAGCGCGATGCCCATCAGCGCGCGCAGCGAGCGCGGCGCCTGCCCGTCGAGCTCGAACTGCCACCAGAGCTGGTTGCTGTAGCCCACCTCCTGGTAGGCGAAGAAGAGCACCCACACGCAGGCCGCGATCACGCCGCCGAGCGCGAGCAACCACTCCGGCTCCAGATGCTGCGAGAACAGCGACGAGCGCCGATCGAACTGCCGGCGCGAGATCACCAGCAGCAACGCGAGCGTCAGCAGCAGCGCCGCCTCGTGCAGCGCGATGCCCTTGGGCAGCGCCAGCACCGCCGCGACGATCGACAGCCCCAGCGCCGCCCACCAGGCCGCATCGAGCTGATGCAGCAGGCCGCGGGCCACCAGCAACAGCCCGAAGCCCGCGATGCTGCCGAGCAGGTGCGACGCTTCGATCAGCGGCAGCGGCACGTTCAGCGCGGCGAGGATCTCGCGCGCGTCGGCCGTGAACGGCGTGACCCCGGAGACCATCAGCCACAGGCCGGCGATCAGGGTCAGCGCGGCCATCAGCCGCGGACTCAAGTGCACGGCCATGCGCCCGACCGGCGCCGCGACGCCGGAGCGCAGCTCGTAGAAGATCAGCGTGCCGGTTGCCAGCACCAGCGGCAACACGTAGTAGATGCCGCGGTAGAGCAGCAGCGCGCCGAGCATCGCGTCGCTGGGCACATCGGCGCCGCCGGCGAGCAGCATCACCGCTTCGAACACGCCGATGCCGCCGGGCACATGGCTCACCAGCCCCGCCACGATCGCAATCGCATAGAACGCGACGAAGGTCGAGGGCGCGATGTGGTTCGCGGGCAGCAGGAACCAGAGGGCCGCGGCCGACGCGAGCAGCTCGAACGCGGAGATCACCAGCTGGCGCAGCGCGAGCCGCAGCGGCGGCAGCCGCAGGCTCCAGCTCCAGCGCCGGCCCAGCACGAATTCGAGCCGCAGCAGGCGGCGCTTCGAGCAGACCCAGAGCAGCCCGGCCAGGAACGCGATCATCGCGATCGCCAGCGTGCGCAGCACCCAGGCCCGCGTGTGCAGCAGTTGCGCCACCTCGGAGGCGCCCCACAGCAAGCCCGCGGCGCCGAACGCCAGCATGCCCAGTCCGAACGCCGCTGCGTTGAAGGCGATGACGCGGGCGATCTGCTGCGGCTCCAGCCCTTCGGCGGAATACAGCCGCATGCGGACCGCCGCGCCGGACAAGGGCCCCAGCCCTATCGTGTTGGCCAGCGCATAGGCGACGAACGAGGTCAGCAGCACGGTGCCGCGTGCCACCTTGACGCCGGCGTATCGCAGCGACGAGGCGTCGTACTCGGTCAAGGCGAGGTAGCTGATCGCGGTGGCGACGAGCGCCGCGACGATGTCGGCGTTGGACGTGGCATCGACCGCCCGGATCACGCTGTCGTACCGCACTTCGCGCAGTAGGCGGTGCAGCGCGAAGGCGAGCGCGACGGCCATCGCCGCGACCATCCCGCCCATCAGCCAGGGTCGCAGGCGCGGCCACCAGTCGCCGACGCCGGCGAGGGCCGTTCGCGAGATGTTGTGGTTCGAAGACTGGGCGTCTGGTTCGGACACGGGCTGGCAGGTTCGGGCGTCGGCGTCATTTTCATGCATCGCCGGGCCCGCGAGCCCGCGGCGCACCGGCGTACCGACGGGCGGCCGTGGCGTGTCAGTGCTTCAGCGCGCCGTTCACGAACGCCGCGATCGCCGGCACGAGCGTTGGCGACAGCGGCTGAGACGGATCGACGTAGGACGCACGTTGGCGCTCCCGGTCTGCCGGCACGTCCTTCAGCACGTGATTCATGCCGGTCACGATCAACAGTTGCGAAGCCGGGTTCGCCGCGTGCAGCGCGTTCGCATCGGCAATCGGCACCTGGAGATCGGTGCTGCCCTGCACGACCAGCGCCGGCATTTTCAGCGCCGAAAACTCGGCCGCCGGATCATGCGCAAACCAGCCGATCAGATACGGCTGCAGACTGGGGTCGTACATGACGCGCAGCGCAGGCGGGACATCGTCTGCCGTCTGTCCTCCTTCGAGCGAGCGCAGGATGCGTTCGCTGTGCTGGGCCAGTTCGCCCGACAGCTTGCCCTGCAGCTGCCGGCGCAGCAGGACTGCGGCGGGGTACCCCGATCCGGCGAGGGAGACGTATGCATCGGCTGCACCCTGCTGGGCGGCGAGCATGCCGATCAACGCGCCTTCGCTGTGTCCCAGCACCACGACGCTGTCGAAGCGCGCATCGCGCTTGAGCTGCTGCAGCCACGCGACGGCATCGGCCACATAGGTCTCGAACCTGGCGCCGGCCTGGCCGCCGGCGAGCGCCGCCTTGCTGGCGCCGACGCCACGCTTGTCGTAGCGCAGCGTGGCCATGCCGGCATCTGCCAGCGCCTGCGCGAGCAGCTTCAGGCTGTCGCTGCGGCCTGGCAGCAGTGCACTGTTGCCATCGCGGTCGGTCGGCCCCGAACCCGAGACGAGGAGCACGACCAC
>DATEFR010000248.1:0-3144 GCA_035280545.1 Burkholderiaceae bacterium
CGCCGACTACTGCCGATCGCCGTCGGCGCCTACAGTGGCAACGTCCGCATCGCAGCCTCAGGAGTCTTCCATGTCGCAGACCCAGACCGAGATCGCTTCGAATCCGTTCGCGTTGATGACCGATCCGGCCGCGGTGCTCGCTGCCGTCGAGCGCTCCGAACGCCTGGCACGGTTGCACAGCCGGGTCTGCCGGCCGCTGGACAAGCCGCAGCTCGCGGGCAAGACGACAGCGGCCACCACGGAGACTGCCGCGTTCGACGAAGCGGTGGACGCCGCTGCAGCGTCCGAAGAATGATCGCGATGGCGCAATCGACGATGGTCGTTTGCGTCGTCGTCATGACAATCGCCATCTCGCTTCTGAGGATGACGAGCCACCGCCGCCCACGGCGGCGTAGAGTTCGGGGATCACAGGCACGCAGCGTGCCGCCGTCGGCGACTTGACCTGACCTCAACGCGCGCATTTCTCCCGCCAGGTCGCATGGAGGGAGTCGATGACGGAACATCCTTTGGTCGTCCGCCATCTGTCACGACTCGCCGGTGAATCCCGTGTTGCCGCCATTCGATGCCTGGCGCTCGTGTGTCGTCGCGGCCGATGTGGCGGCAGCGTCGACCGCGGGCCGCGCTGCGCTCGCGGCGCGACAGATGCAACGGCTGAGGGAGCTGCTGGCGTCGGTCGCGCGCCGGTCGCCGCTGTACGCGCGAATCCTGCGAGGCCATGACGTTTCCTGCATCCGGCTGCAGCAGTTGCCGGTCATGCGCAAGGCCGAGTTGATGGATCAGTTCGAGGCGTGGGTCACCGACCCCGGGCTGCGTCTCGATGCGCTGCAAGCCTTCACCGCCGATCCGGCGCGCATCGCCGAGCCCTATCTCGGCCGCTACACGGTATGGGAGAGCTCGGGCAGCAGCGGCGAGCCCGGCATCTTCGTTCAGGATGCCGCGGCCATGTCGGTCTACGACGCGCTCGAAGCTGTGCGTCGGCCGGTGCTGCAGCCGCTTCGGCGGATGTTCGACCCGTGGGGCCTGCACGACAGGATCGCATTCGTCGGTGCGACCGGCGGCCATTTCGCGGGCACGGTGTCGATCGAACGACTGCGGCGTCTCAACCCGCTGCTGACGGGGCGGCTGCAGAGCCTCTCGTTCCTCCAGCCCGTAGCCGACTTGGTGGCGCGGTTGAATGACTTGGCGCCTACGGCCCTGGCAACCTACCCGAGCGCGGCGGAGTTGCTGGCCGCCGAACGCAGGACCGGACGGCTGCGGATCGCCCCGCGGGAGGTCTGGACCGGCGGCGAAACGCTGTCGCCTGCGGTACGGCGTTTTGTGCACGCGGCGTTCGGCTGCCCGGTTGCCGACAGCTACGGTGCTTCCGAGTTTTTGTCGCTCGCGTCCGAGTGCCGCAGCGGCGGCCTGCATCTGAACAGCGACTGGGCGATCCTCGAGGCGGTCGACGATCGCGGCCAGCCGGTGCCGGCGGGCGAAACCGGCAGCTCCACGTTGCTGACAAACCTGGCGAACCACGTCCAGCCGCTGATCCGATACGACCTCGGCGATCGCGTCAGGTTGCACGCGCAACCGTGCGACTGCGGCTCGCCGCTTCCGCGGATAGACGTGCAAGGCCGCGCCGACGATACGTTGCAGTTGACGGCAGCGGACGGCCACGCGGTCTTCGTGCTGCCGCTGGCGATTAGCACCGTGCTCGAAGAGGAGGCCGGCCTGTTCGACTTCCAGCTGGTTCAACAGGGCCCGCGCGAACTGGTGCTGAGCACCGGCATGGGCGGCGACACGGCGCGCTCCGAACTACGGCGAGCCCGGGAAGCACTCGGCGCCTTTCTTGCGCGCCAGGGCGCGGCGGGCCTGCGCATCCGTTGCCGCTGCAACGACCCGGTCCACCACGGTCGAAGCGGCAAGACCCAGCGCATCGTCGCGATGGCGTGAGAGGGCCGCGCGGCCGCCGTCAATCGGGCTTGACGCCCGCGTCCTTGACCACCTTCGCCCACTTGGACGTTTCGGAACGGATGAAAGCCTGCAGCTGCGGCGGGCTCATCTCGCCGGCGCTGACGCCTTGCTCGGCGAACCTGCTTTCGACGTCCTTCGCAAGCAGGACGTTCTGCAGCTCCTTGCGCAAGCGCTCGACGATGGGCGCGGGCGTGCCGTGCGGAGCCATCAGCGCGAACCAGGTGATCATCTCGTAGCCGGGCACCCCGGCCTCGGCCAGTGTGGGCACGCCGGCATAAGCCGGCGAGCGTTTCGCCGATGTGACGGCCAGCGCGCGCACCTTGCCGGCGCGCACGTGCGGCAGTGCCGACGGGCTGGTCTCGAGCGCCATCTGGATGTTGCCGGCGAGCAGGTCGGCCATCATCGGCGCTCCTCCCTTGTACGGCACGTGGGTGATCTGCGTGCCGGTCATCGAGCGGAACAGCTCGCCGGCCAGGTGCTCGGTGCTGCCCGGGCCCGCCGACCCGTAGTTCACCTTGCCGGGGTTGCCCTTGATGTAGGCGATCAGCTCCTGCACGTTCTTCGCCGGAATGGACGGATGCACGACGAGCACGTTCGGCGTCGTCCCCACCAGGCCGATGGGCTCCAGATCGCGGGTGAACTCGTAGGGCAGGCTCTTGTACAGGCCGGTCGCGATCGCGTGCGCGATCGTCGCCATGAACAGCGTGTAGCCGTCCGGCGCGGCTCGCGAGGCCAATCCGGCGCCTAGCGTGCCGCCAGCGCCGCCCCGGTTGTCGACGATGACGGGCTGACCCAGTGCAGCCGAGAGCTTCTGCCCCACGGTGCGCGAAAGGATGTCGGTGGTGCCGCCCGCCGCGAAGGGCACGATGAGGGTGATCGGCTTGGCGGGCCAGTCGTCCGCGCGGGCGGCGGGCGCAAGGCCGGCGAGCAGGCCGGAGCAGGCCAGTGCCGAGACGAGGGAACGGCGGCGAATGCGATGCATGAGGTCTCCTGAACTGTGGTCGTGGTTGTCGTGGACGAGGCTGGGGTCAGTCGCTTCCGGGCTGCCGTGCCGCCGGCAGCCGCTTCTCGATCGAATGCCTGAAGAGGGCGGCCGCGCGGTACACCCCGTGCGCGAACTTGCCCCAGGGCAGCGTGATGAACAGCGCCAGCACGATGCCCAGATGCACGGCCAGCGTCAGCGGCATCGCG
>DATEFR010000249.1:0-10643 GCA_035280545.1 Burkholderiaceae bacterium
GCCGCCACTCCCCAGCCCAGGTTCGGCGTGATCGGCCTGGGCTCGATGGGCTTCGGTGCGGCCGTTTCGGCCCTGCGGCGCGGCGTCGCCGTCTGCGGCCTCGACAACCGCGCCGAGGCGCGCGAGCGTTTTGTCGCGGCCGGCGGCCGGGCGACCGACTCGCCGGCCGAGCTCGCCGCGCATGCCGACGTCGTGCAGGTCCTGGTCGTCAACGCGGCGCAGACCGAGGAGGTGCTGTTCGGTCCGGGCGGACTGGCCGAGCAGCTGCGCCGCGGCTCGGTCGTGATCGCCTCGGCCACGGTCGACCCGGCGCTGCCGCCGCAATGGGAAGAGCGCTTGCGCTCACGCGGGCTGTGGCTGATCGACGGGCCGGTCTCCGGCGGCGCGAAAAAAGCGGCCGAAGGCCAGATGACCGTGATGGCCTCGGGTCGCCCCGAAGCGTTCGCGGCCGCCGGCGCGGTGCTCGACGCGGTCGCCGCGAAGGTGTACCGGCTGGGCGACCGTGCCGGCATCGGCTCCACGGTCAAGATGGTCAACCAGCACCTGGCCGGCGTGCACATCGCCGCGGCCTGCGAGGCGATGGCACTGGGCATGCGCGCCGGCGCCGACCCGCGCGCGCTGTACGACGTGATCTGCAACTCCGCGGGCATGAGCTGGATGTTCCAGAACCGCGTGCCGCACATCCTCGAGGGCGACTACACGCCGCTGTCGGCGGTGAACATCTTCGTCAAGGACCTCGGCATCGTGCTCGACGCGGCGCGCAAGCTGGCGTTTCCGCTGCCGCTGGCGGCCGCGGCGCATCAGCTGTACCTCGCCACCGCGGCGGCCGGGCACGGCGGGGAGGACGACTCGGCGGTGATCAAGTTCTATGCGCAGCTGGCGGGGATCGAACTGCCGAAGGGGGCGGTGTCGTGACGATGAAATCGACCCGCCCCACCGTTCGGGCTGAGCTCATTGGAGCCTTGCGGTACACGCGCACTTCGACAGGCTCCGTGCGAACGGTGAGTGCCCCACGGGCCCTTCGATACCTCAGGGCGAACGGTGCCGCCCAGAACTCCGTTCGGGCTGAGGTATCGAAGCCCGCGCGCCGCTCGGTGCCAACAATCTCATGCTGACCCTGGGTGTCATCGCCGACGACTTCACCGGCGCGACCGATGTCGCGAGCATGCTGGTGCGCGCCGGCATGCGCACCGCGCAGCTGATCGGCGTGCCCGACGCCGACCGCGCGCCGCCGCCGGCCGATGCGATCGTCGTCGCGCTGAAGACGCGCACCAACCCCGCCGAGGCCGCCGTGCGCGAGTCGCTGGCCGCGCTCGCCTGGCTGCGGCGCGCCGGCATGCGCCAGTGCTACTTCAAGTACTGCTCGACCTTCGACTCCACGCCGGCCGGCAATATCGGCCCGGTCACCGACGCGTTGATGGACGCGCTGGGCGCCGACTTCACGCTCGCGTGCCCCGCGTTCCCCGAGAACGGCCGCACGATCTTTCGCGGCCATCTGTTCGTCGGCGATGCGCTGCTGTCCGACTCCGGGATGCGCGACCATCCGCTGACGCCGATGCGCGATGCGAACCTGGTGCGCGTGCTGCAGGCGCAGACGCGCCGCAAGGTCGGGCTGATCCGCCACGACGCGATCGCGCAAGGGGTGGGCGCGGTGGCGGAACAGGTCGAGGCGTTGCGCGCGGCAGGCGCCGGCATCGCGATCGCCGATGCGATCGACAACGACGCATTGCGCACGCTGGCCGCCATCGCGGCCGACTGGCCTTTGGTCACCGCGGGTTCGGGCCTCGCGCTCGGGCTGCCGCTCGCATATGCCGAACGCGGCTGGGTGCAGCCCGATGCCGACGTCGCGCGGCTGAGCGCCATCACCGACCCGCGCGCCGCGCTGCTGTCGGGCTCGTGCTCGCAGGCCACGCTCGCGCAGGTCCAGCACTGGCGAGTTGCGGGTCGGCCGGCGTTCGCGATCGACCCGCGCGCGATCGCGCGCGGCGAGCCGGTCGCCGAACAGGCGCTCGCGTGGGCCGACGAGCGCCTGGCGCGCGAGCCGGTGCTGATCTATGCCAGCGCCGCACCCGAAGCGCTGCGCGTGGTGCAGGCCGAGCTCGGTGCGACCCGGGCCGGCGAGATGGTCGAACACTGCCTCGCGCAAATCGCGCAGGCGCTGGTCCGGACCCGCGGCGTGCAGCGCTTGGTCGTCGCCGGCGGCGAGACCTCGGGCGCGGTCGTCAACGCGCTGGGCATCACCCAGCTGCGCATCGGCGCGACGATCTGCCCCGGCGTGCCGTGGACCGAGGCCGATCACGACCGACCGCTGCACCTGGCGCTGAAGTCCGGCAATTTCGGCACATCCGACTTCTTCGCACGCGCGCTCGCCCAGGACCCTGCGCCATGACCAGCACGACACCCACCCACTCCCTCACCAACCACGCGGCGCTGCGCGCCGAGATCTGCCGCGTCGGCCGATCGCTGTTCGAGCGCGGTTATGCGCATGCCAGCGCCGGCAACATCAGCGTGCGCTTGCCGGAGGGACAAGGCTTCCTGATCACGCCGACCGACGCGTGCCTGGGTTTTCTCGAGCCGGCGCAGCTGGCGCATGTCGATGCCGACGGCCTCGCGCTGGGCGGCGAACGCGCGAGCAAGACGCTCGCGCTGCACCGCCGGATCTACGCGGCCGAGCCGAACGCGCATTGCGTCGTGCACACCCACAGCACGCACGCGGTGGCGCTGACGCTGCACGGCGTGCCCGACGCCGACGATGCGATCCCGCCGATCACGCCGTACTTCGTGATGAAGGTCGGCCATGTGCCGCTGATGCCGTACCACCGGCCCGGCGACCCGGCGGTTGCGCGGCTGGTGGCCGAGCGCATCGTGCGACAGCACGAGCGCGGCGCGACGCTACATGCAGTGCTGCTCGAGCGCCTGGGTCCGCTGGTCTGGCACGAATCGCCGGCCGCGGCGATGGCCACGCTGGAAGAGCTCGAAGAGACCGCGAAGCTGTGGCTGCTCGCGCCGCAGCCCAAGCCCGCACCGCTGTCGGCCGCGCAGATCGACGAGCTGCGCACGACCTTCGGCGCGCAGTGGTGAAAAACAGGCGGGTACACGCACAACGCACGAGGAATCCGCCATGCCGCAATTCGCCGCGAACCTGTCGATGATGTATGCCGAGCATCCGTTCCTCGAGCGCTTCGGCGCCGCGGCGGCCGACGGCTTCAAGGCGGTCGAGTACCTGTTCCCGTATGCGCAGCCGCAGGACGAGCTCGCACGACGCCTGGCCGACCACGGGCTGCGCCAGGTGCTGTTCAACGCGCCGCCGGGCCGCTTCGATGCCGGCGAGCGCGGCATCGCCTGCCTGCCCGGCCGCGAGGACGAGTTCCGCCGCGGCTGGCTCGACCTGGCGCTGCCGTACGCTGCCGCGCTGCGCTGCCCGCGCGTGCATGTGATGGCCGGGCTGGTCGCGAGCGGCGCCGAGCGCGCGAAGCTGCGCGCAACGTATCTCGAGAACCTCGCCTGGGCAGCGCGCGAGGCGGCCTCGTCCGGTCTCGACGTGCTGATCGAGCCGATCAACCGGCGCGACATCCCCGGCTACTTCCTGAACCGGCAGGACGACGCGCACGAAATCGTCGCCGAGGTGAATGCACCCAACCTGAAGGTGCAGATGGACCTGTACCACTGCCAGATCGTCGAAGGCGATCTCGCGATGAAGCTGCGCCGGTACCTGCCGACCGGCAAGGTCGGCCACATCCAGATCGCCGGCGTGCCCGATCGCCACGAGCCCGACGACGGCGAGGTGCACTACCCGCACCTGTTCGCGCTGATCGACGCGCTGGGCTGGCGCGGCCACGTCGGCTGCGAGTACCGGCCCAGCGGCGACGACACCTCGGCCGGGCTGGGCTGGTTCGCTCCCTATCGATTCCAACAGGAGATGCTTCGATGAGATTGCTGATCACCGGCGGCGGCGGCTTCGTCGGCGCACGCCTTGCTCGCGCACTGCTTGCGCGCGGCCAGTTGGCCGGCGAGAAGATCACGAGCCTCGTGCTGACCGACATCGCGCCGCCGCCCGCCGACCTGCTCGCCGATGCGCGGGTCAGCGCACGCACCGGCCCGCTGCTGACGGTGCTCGCACAACACGACCAGCTGCGCGGCGAATCGTTCGACGGCGTGTTCCACCTCGCCTCGGCGGTGTCCGGCGAATGCGAGGCCGACTTCGAGCTGGGCCTGCGTTCGAACCTCGACAGCACCCGCGCGCTGCTCGATGCGCTGCGCGCCAACGTGAACGCCGGCGGCAAGGTGCCGCGCGTCGTGTTCTCGAGCTCGGTCGCGGTGTTCGGGCCCGACCCGGCACTGCCGCTGCCCCAGGTCGTCGCCGACGACACGCTCCCCGCGCCGCAGACTTCGTACGGCACGCAGAAGCTGATCTGCGAACACCTGGTCGCCGACTACACGCGCAAGGGCTACGTCGATGGCCGCAGCGCGCGGCTGATGACGGTGACCGTGCGGCCCGGCCGGCCGAACGGCGCGGCCTCGTCGTTCTTCTCGGGGATCATCCGCGAGCCGCTGGCCGGGCTCGAGGCGATCTGCCCGGTATCGGCCGAGGTGTCGCACCCGGTGTCGTCGCCGACCCGCACCGTCGAGGGGCTGATCGCGGTGTTCGAAGCGAGCCGCGAGCAGATCGTCGGCCGCAGCGCACTGAACCTGCCGGCGCTGAACGTGCGCGTCTCCGAGATGCTGGAGGCGCTCGAGCAGGTCGCCGGCCAGAAGGTGCGCGAGCGCGTGCGCTTCGAGCGCGACGCGCGCATCGCCGGCATCGTCGCCAACTGGCCGTCGGGCGCGAGCGCGAAGCGCGCGGCCGGGCTGGGGCTGCATCCGCACGACGACTTCGCCGACATCGTCCGCCAGTACATCGACGATTGCGCGAAGGGACCGAACGCCGATCAGGCATTGAAGGGGCTCTGAGCAGGTGAACCGGATCGACCTGAAGGACCGCGTCGCGATCGTCACGGGCGGCGCGCAGGGCATCGGCCTCGCGGTCGCGCAGCGCATGCTGCGCTCCGGCGCGAGCGTCGTGCTGTGGGACATCGCGGCGCAGCCGCTGCACGAGGCCGAAACCGCGCTCGCCGCACTCGCGGCGCGCGAGCAGCTGCCGGGCCGCGTGGGCAGCGCGATCGTCGAGCTCACGCTGGAAGCCGACATCGGCGCGGCCACGAAAGAGGCGATCGCCGCCCACGGCCGCATCGACATCCTGGTCAACAACGCCGGCATCACCGGCGGCAACGCGCCGACCTGGGAGCTCGCGCCGCAGGTGTGGCGCCAGGTGATCGAGGTCAACCTGGTCGGCCCGTACCTGACCTGCCGCGCGGTCGTGCCGCAGATGCTGCAGCAGGGTTACGGGCGCATCGTCAACATCGCGTCGATCGCCGGCAAGGAGGGCAACCCGAACGCCTCGCACTACAGCGCGTCCAAGGCCGGGCTGATCGCGCTGACCAAATCGCTCGCGAAGGAACTCGCGACGAAAGGCGTGCTGGTCAACGCGGTGACGCCGGCCGCCGCGAAGACCGCGATCTTCGACTCGATGACGCCGCAGCACATCGAGTTCATGCTGTCCAAGATTCCGATGGGCCGCTTCCTGCAGGTCGACGAGGCGGCGGCGATGATCGCCTGGCTCGCGTCGGAAGACTGTGCGTTCAGCACCGGCGCGGTCTTCGACCTTTCGGGCGGGCGGGCCACGTACTGACAAGAGACAAGGCAACTTCTCATGGCAAACGAGCTCTCCGAGTACATGGTCATCTCTCGCGGGCAATGGGATGCCGATGCGTCGCCCGCCGACATCCAGGCGGCGATCGACCAGTTCTACGTCTGGCGCGACAAGCTCGTCGGCGAGGGCAGGATGAAGGGCGGGCAGCGCCTCGCGCGCGAGTCCAGGCTCGTGACGCGCCAGGCGGTCACCGACGGCCCGTTCTCCGAAGCCAAGGAGATCATCGGCGGCTACTGGTTCTTCCTCGCCGCCAGCCTGGACGAGGCGGCGAAGCTCGCTGCCGAGAACCCGTGCCTGGCGCGCGGCCTGGTCTACGAGGTCCGGCCCGTCGAGACGGCGAAAGCCAGCGCCTACACGACGACGAGCGAAACCCCGACGCGTACTCGCTGACAACCGGCGCGTTCACGCGAATTTCATGCCGCCCTGATCGGGTGCAGCGTCACAACCTGACGCATTGCGACGACGCAATGCGTCCCTGTCGTATCCGCGCGTTTCGCGTCTGCGCGACGTGACTTCCGCACGACCGCGACGACCAGCCGGCTGGCACATTGCGCCGCATCCATCACGACAACCACGTTGGGTGCGCCATGACCGTGAATCGTGCGACTTTCATCCTCGCGGGCACCTTGCTCTTCGCCGCGTTGGCGGCACCCGCGGGTGCACAGTCCCTGCAGAAGGTGTCGTTGGCCGGCAGCGCGCAAAGCTACCGCACCGATGCCGCGAAGCATGTCTACGGCACCTATGCCGGCCAGATCTACAAGGGCATGCTGCCGCCGCTGGTGCACGCGATCGTCGTGGTCGAGACCGAGGTGGACAAGGCCGGCAACGTGCGCGATGTCCGCGTCGTGCGCTCGCCCAGCCACGCACCCGACGTCACCAAGCGCGTGGTCGGGATGATCCACAAGGCGTCGCCGTTCCCGGAACCGCGCCAGCTGGGCGCCACGCGGTTCATGGAGGTCTGGATGGTCGACCGCAGTGGTCGATTCCAGCTCCACACGCTCACCGAAGGGCAGCTCTGAGGGTCGGCCTCGAGCGCTGGCCTGCACCTTGCATCTCTGGGGACTACACCTTGCATTTGGGGACCACGATGCAAACGACGATCCGATCCGCCGCCCTCGCGCTGGCGTTCCTGACGGGCCTGGCCTTGCCAGGCGCTTCGCGAGCGCAAAGCTACGACCTCAGCGTGACGCGCACAGCCGGCGACTTCTACAAGGTGCTCGGCAAGGACATCGTCATCCAGACGCGGCGCTGCGACGCGCCGGCCACCGCCCGCAATTCCGTCTTCAAGGCGGACGACCAGGGATCGAAGCTCGTGTTCGTCGACGGCGCGCCGGACTGCGACGTCAAGGCCGCCTACGGCCCCACGATGGCGAACCCCGGCGAGTTCGCGGTGAACGTGCATCACGACGCCGACGACTGGTACGAAGTGTCGGGCACGGGCAGCTACATCAGGACCTCGGGCTGCGAACAGGCTGCCGCGGGTCAGCAGCAGGCGACGCTGTCGCTGGGCGCGGCCAACGCCGGCCGGCTGAACTTCGGCGACGGAGCCAGCTGCCGGGTCGAAGGTGTCTACGACAAGCTTCGCCTCTAGCGAGCCACTCAGGACCGGCCCACCACCCGGCGAATGGCGACGGCGAGGCGCCTGACGCCGCGCTCGATCTGGTCCGGATTCAGCAGCGCGTATCCCAGGACCAGGCCGGCCGTTCGCCCGCCGGCTTGCGCGCCCCGCTGCGGGAGATACAGCGGCCCCACGGGGTACACGAGCACGCGTTCGTTCTGCGCCGCGGCCACCAGTTCGGCCTCACGGTCGCCGGGCAACCCGCGGATCCAGGCCACCAGATGAAGTCCGCTGGATGCGCCTTCGACGATGACGCGGTCGGGCAGATGCCGCTCGAGGGCCGAGAGCAGTGCGGTGCGCCGGGACTCCTGCAGGCGGCGGATGCGGCGAACGTGGCGATCGTAGGTGCCTTCTTCCAGCAGGATCGCCAGCGTGCGCTGCGCATGGGACGCGGCATGCCGGTCGGCCAGTTGCTTCGCGGAGGCAAACGGGTCGGCCAGTTGCGGCGGCACGATCATGTAGCCCAGCCTCAGCTCCGGAGACAAGGTCTTCGAGAAGGTCCCGATGTAGATGACGGCACCCCTGAGGTCCAGCGACTGCAGGGTGGGCTCGGGGCGCACCGAGTACCGGTACTCGCTGTCGTAGTCGTCCTCCAGAACCCACGCCCCCGTTTGCGCGGCCCACTCCAGGAGCGATTGACGTCGGGGCATCGCCAGGAACGAGCCCAGCGGGAACTGGTGCGTGGGCGTCACGTACGCCAGGGTGGCATCGCGCACGCGAGCCAGCCGCTCGGTCTGCAAGCCTTGTTGATCGACGGGGATGCCGAGGAGCCGCGCACCGACCGCGCTGAACACGTGGTGGGCCATCCGATAGCCTGGGTTCTCCACGACGACCAGGTCCCCGGGATCGAGCAGAACCCGCGCGCACAGGTCCAGCGCCTGCTGCGATCCGTTGACGATCAGCAACTGGTCCAGTTCGCATGACATGCCGCGGGCGCGCGCGACATAGGACTGCAGCGCGCGGCGCAAACCCGAGTCGCCGCGGGGATCCGCATACGCCAGCCGGGGCGCGCGCTCCCGTTCCACCTTGCGCGACGCCTTCATCCAGGCGAGGGTCGGGAAGTCCGCGCCTGCCAGCGGACCGTACTTGAAATCGATGTGGCCGGCCGGCGTAGCCGTCGTCGAAGCGGGCGCCACCCTCCTCACACGTTCGCCGAAGGCCGAGAGGCGCGCCCGGGGAAGGTTGTCTCGCTGGGCAGGCCCGCCGCGTCCGGAGCCCGCTCGCATGCCCCGGGCCGACATCGCCCCGGCGGCAACGCGACTGCTCGCGCCCGGCCGAGTCGCTATGAAGCCCTCCGCGGCGAGCTGCTCATAGACGGTGCTGACCGTCGTCCTGGACAGGCCCCGTTCCGCCGCGCACGCACGGGTCGACGGAAGCGCCGTTCCCGCGCCATAGGTTCCATCGAGCACGCGGGCCTTGATCTCCTCGTACAACGCCCGTCCTCGACCGCGGCGGTGCGGATCGCCCATGTTGATCCTCAGTCAAACTGGCCCAGAAAGATTCTTGGAAAGTGGCCGTTTTCATGATGCCACGTCCGGACCGATACTCGACGCCATCCCGTGCCTTCACGCGTCCAGAGCCGACACCACCATGTACCTGCCCCAGCACTTTGCCGAACACCGCGTGGAAGAACTCCAGCGCGTCATGCGCGATTTCCCGCTCGGCACCCTCGTGACGCACACCGGCCAGGGCCTGGACGCCAATCACATCCCGTTCGAACTGGATGCGCACCGCGGCGCGTGCGGCACGCTGCAAGGCCACATCGCGCGCGCCAACCCGCTGTGGACGGAAGTCCCGAACGGTTCGCAGGTGCTGGTGATCTTCCGCGGGCACGACGGCTACATCTCGCCGAGCTGGTATCCGAGCAAGCACGAAACCCACCGTCACGTGCCCACCTGGAACTACGAGGTCGTGCACGCCCACGGCACGCTGCGCATCGTCGACGACGAGAAGTTCGTGCGAGGCGTGGTGGCTCGCCTCACGCGCCGGCATGAAGCGACCGAAGCCAGCCCCTGGAAGATGGGCGACGCACCCGCCGACTACCTGGAGCAGCTGCTGAAGATGATCGTCGGCATCGAAGTGGAGATCTCGCGTCTGGAAGGGAAACGAAAGCTCGGGCAGAACCGTGACGCCCGCGACCTGGAAGGCGCCGTGCAGGCCCTGCGGGACCGCGGCCAGACGGCGCTCGCCTCGGCCATGGCGGACGCGAACGTCGGGAGCGCAGAAGCAGCCGGCTGACCGTCGTCAGCGTCAGCGCGCCGAAACCGGCGCGCGGGGATCCCGCTCCACCGACGCTGCCTTGTGCGCGTACGTTGCGCACGCCGGCCGAACGTGCCATAAGCGCGTTGCCCGTCCCGCAACGGAGACCGTCATGACCTCTCGCTCGCAGATTCTTCGCCGTGGCATCGCCAGCCTCGCCGGGCTGGCGCTCGCCGGCTGCTCGATGATGAGCAGCAGCGGCGCCAATTCCGTCGGGGTCAGCGCGTCGCTGAGCTCCGCCGCCGAAGTGCCGCCGAACAGCAGCTCGGCCACCGGCTCGCTGCAAGGCAGCTACAACAAGGACAGCAAGCTGCTGAGCTGGAAGCTGGTCTACAGCGGGCTCAGCGGCCCGGCCACGATGGCGCATTTCCACGGCCCGGCGATGGCCGGGCAGAACGCCGGCGTCGTGGTGCCGCTGCAGAACCCGGCCAGCGCGGTCGAGAGCAGCGCGACGCTGACCGAGACGCAGGCCGCCGACCTGCTCGCCGGCAAGTGGTACATCAACGTGCACACGGCCACGAACCCGGGCGGCGAGATTCGCGGGCAGGTGATGATCAAGTAGCGACGAGATTGGTTAGGTCGGCTAAATAAATAGCGATCGATACGCAATTACATCGAGTTGCCAATCCGGAGGTTCCCGGATGCCGCGGGTGTTGAACACGTCACGACCTTTCGCCTAAAGTCTCGCATCCCCTCCAAGCCACCCGTCCCTCGGCTCACGAGACCGAAGGGAACGCACAAGTCATGGCGCAAACGATCGCGACCCCTTCGCTTCGCAACACCCCCTTTGCCGCTTCGGCCGGGCTTGCCGCTCCGGCGGCGTGGCGCACCGCGGCCTGGGTCGGGCTGGCCTCCTCGATGCTGCTCGCGGGCCTGGCCGGTTGCGGCCGTTCGGCCGATGCGCAGCCGGGTGGCGGCGGCCAAGGCCCGGGCGGCGGGCCGCCCCCCGCGATGCCGGTCGCGGTGATCACGGCCGCGACCAGCAGCGTGCCGGTGCTGCTCGAAGCCGTGGGCCGC
>DATEFR010000250.1:0-7008 GCA_035280545.1 Burkholderiaceae bacterium
CCATTGCGCGACGCCTCGCGGCACCGGCCGGCGCGGCGTGCGCGCGCTCGGGCGCGGCCGCAACAGGCCAAGCCCGCATCGCAGCTTCGGCGGTCGCGAGCAGGCTGGCACGCGAGGCGCCGTCCTTGGCCTGCATCGACATGCCCTGGTAGACCGTCGAGTAGAAGTTCGCGAGCACCTTCGCATCGGTATCGGCCGGCAGCTCGCCTTGCTCGACGCCGCTCTGGATGCGCGACTTGACGGTGGCCATCGCCGCGGCACGACGTTTGGCGAGCGCGGTCTGCACACGCTCGGCGGCGACCGAGCAGTTGGTCGTCGCCATCACGACCATGCAACCCTTGGGATGGCAGGGTCGGGTCAGCTCGTCGGCCGCTTCGAGCAGCCAGCGCTCGATCGCGCCGCGTGCGGTCGGCTCTTCGGCCAGCGCGCGCGGGCCGGCGCTGCCGGGGCCCAGGGCGTAACGCTCGATCGCCTCGAGGAACAGCTTTTCCTTGTCGCCGAAAGCGGTGTACAGGCTGGGCGGCGTGATGCCCATCGCCGCGGTCAGGTCACTGATCGACGCCGCCTCGTAGCCGCGTTCCCAGAACACATGCATCGCGTTCTCGAGCGCCGCATCACGGTCGAAGGACAGCGGCCGGCCGCGCGGCTTCGGTGGGATGCCGCAGGCGGCAGCCACGCTTGTCTCCGTCGTCTTTTTCATAGCGGTCGTTAAAGAAAATACTTGACGAACCCTGTCAGGCTCGATACATTGTGCCATATGTCGTAGCGATCACTACGTAATTAATTGACCAGACGATGACCGTTTGGTTCCGTGACCGCTCACTCGAATGCCTTTGCCGGATTCACGTTCTACAAGCCTTCGGAGGTTGCCCATGATCCCGCCTTCGCGCCGCTGCTGCCATTGCGGTTAGTCCGCTCCTTCCCGAGCGCCAGCCCTACGGGGTTTGACCGGGGTTGACTGCCGGTCCGCTCGGTCGTCTCCGCGATCCGCTCCTGTTTCCAGGCCACTTTGCGCGCGTGCACGCAGCGCAAGGGGGCTGCTTTTGTCTCGTTTCGATCCACTGCCAGGAATCACCACCATGCCGTCGAACAACAACATCTCCCCCCGCAACCGGCGTCCGCTCTGGGTCGCCGGGACCACGCTGACCGCACTGGCCGCGCTCGCGACCGCGGTCTTCACACTGCGCAGCGCGCCGGCAGGCGCGTCGACGCCGCCGGCCACGCCGCCGGCGATGCCGGTCTCGGTGGCAGCCGTCGTCGCGAGCGACGTCTCGACCTGGGACGAGTTTTCCGGCCGCCTCGAGGCGGTTGAACGGGTCGACGTCCGCTCGCGTGTCGCCGGCAGCGTGCAGTCGGTGCACTTCCGCGAGGGCGCGCTGGTCAACAAGGGCGACTTGCTGATCACGATCGACCCGGCGCCGTACGCCGCCGAAGTCGACCGCGCGAGCGCGCAGGTGGTCGCGGCGCAGGCGCGCCAGGCCTACACGAAGAGCGAGTTCGACCGCTCGCAGCGCCTGCTCGACGAGAAGGCGATCGCGCAGCGCGAGTACGACGAGCGCACCAACGCGCTGCGCGAGGCCGAGGCGAACCTGCGCGCTGCACAGGCGGCGCTGCAAAGCGCGAAGCTGAACCTGGGCTACACCGAAGTGCGCGCGCCGGTGGCGGGCCGCGTCGGCAAGCTCGAGATCACGGTCGGCAACCTGGTGGCCGCTGGTCCTGGCGCGCCGGTGCTGACGACGCTGGTGTCGGTCAGCCCGATCTACGCGAGCTTCGATGCCGACGAACAGATCGTCACGCGCGCGCTGCGCGATCTGCCGGCAGGGGCGAGCGCCCGCGCGCAACTCGAGCGCATCCCGGTGCAGATGTGGACCGGCGCGCCGGCCACCGATGCCAGCGGCGTGCTGACCGACAAGCCGGTCGCCGGCAAGCTTCAGCTCGTCGACAACCAGGTCGACGCGAAGAGCGGCACCGTGCGCGTGCGCGCGGTGTTCGACAACAAGGACGGCGCGCTGATGCCCGGCCAGTTCGCGCGGCTGCGCATGGGCCAGCCCAAGAGCAGCAACGCGCTGCTGATCACCGAGCGTGCGGTCGGCACTGACCAGAGCAAGAAGTTCGTGATGGTGGTCGGCGAGGACAACAAGGCGACCTATCGCGAAGTCACGCTGGGCGCGAACGTCAACGGGCTGCGCATCGTGCAGTCCGGGCTGAAGCCGAACGAACGCATCGTCGTCAACGGCTTGCAGCGCGTGCGCCCCGGCGCGGTTGTCGCGCCGCAGGTCGTGCCGATGGATGCGGCGAAGGCCGATCAGGCGGTCGTTGCCCCGAAGCAGTCCTGATTCTCCCCCCACGCTCCGTTCGCCCCGAGGTATCGAAGGGCGCGCGGGCTTCGATACCTCAGCCCGAACGGATCCGCGGAGGATCCGATGGAGCTCGTATGAATCTCTCGAAATTCTTCATTGACCGGCCGATCTTTGCCGGCGTGCTCTCGCTGCTGATCTTCCTCGGCGGCCTGATCGCGGTGCGCGGCCTGCCGATCTCGGAATATCCGGAAGTCGTGCCGCCGTCTATCGTCGTGCGCGCGAACTACCCCGGCGCGAACCCGAAGGTCATCGCCGAAACGGTCGCGACGCCGATCGAGGAGCAGATCAACGGCGTCGAAGGCATGCTCTACATGAGCAGCCAGGCGACGACCGACGGCCTGATGACGCTGACCGTCACGTTCAAGCTCGGCACCGACCCCGACAAGGCGCAGCAACTGGTGCAGAACCGCGTCGCGCAAGCCGAGGCACGCCTGCCCGAAGAGGTGCGCGCGCTGGGCATCACGACGGTCAAGAGCTCGGTCGACCTGACGATGGTGGTGCACCTGCTGTCGCCCAACGGTCGCTATGACATGACCTACCTGCGCAACTACGCGGTGCTCAACGTCAAGGACCGGCTCGCGCGGGTGCCGGGCGTCGGCGACGTGCAGCTGTTCGGCTCGGGCGACTACTCGATGCGCGTTTGGCTCGACCCGCAGAAGGTCGCGAACCGCGGCCTGTCGGCCAGCGATGTCGTGCAGGCGATCCGCGAGCAGAACGTGCAGGCCGCCGCCGGCGTGGTCGGTGCGTCGCCCGGGCTGCAGGGCATCGACGTGCAGCTCTCGGTCAACGCGCAAGGCCGGCTGCAGAACGAAGAGGAGTTCGGCGACATCGTCGTGAAGACCGGCGCCGACGGCGCGGTGACGCGGTTGCGCGACATCGCCCGCATCGAGCTCGGCGCGGCCACCTACTCGCTGCGTTCGCTGCTCGACAGCAAGGAAGCGGTCGCGGTGCCGATCTTCGCGGCACCGGGGTCGAACGCGATCGCGATCAGCAACGGCGTCCGCGCGACGATGGAGGAGATCAAGCAGAACATGCCCGAGGGCGTGAGCTACGAGATCGTCTACGACCCGACGCAGTTCGTGCGCGCGTCGATCGAGTCGGTGGTGCACACGCTGCTCGAGGCGATCGCGCTGGTCGTCCTCGTGGTGATTCTGTTCCTGCAGACCTGGCGCGCCTCGATCATCCCGCTGCTGGCGGTGCCGGTCGCGGTGGTCGGCACGTTCGGCGTGATGTACGCGTTCGGCTTCTCGATCAACGCGCTGAGCCTGTTCGGGCTGGTGCTGGCGATCGGCATCGTCGTCGACGATGCGATCGTGGTCGTCGAGAACGTCGAGCGCAACATCGAGTCGGGGTTGAGCCCGCGCGACGCGACCTACCGCGCGATGCGCGAGGTCTCGGGTCCGATCATCGCGATCGCGCTGGTGCTGGTCGCGGTGTTCGTGCCGCTGGCGTTCATCAGCGGGCTGACCGGTCAGTTCTATCGCCAGTTCGCGCTGACGATCGCGATGTCGACGGTGATCTCGGCGATCAATTCGCTGACGCTGTCGCCGGCGCTGGCCGCGCTGCTGCTGAAGGGTCACGACGCGCCCAAGGACTGGCTGATGCGTGGCATGGACTGGCTGCTCGGCCCGTTCTTCCGCGTCTTCAACCGCGCGTTCAAGCGCGCCGGCGACCGCTACAGCGGCGGCGTGACGCGTGCGATCTCGCGCAAGACGATCATGATCGTCGTCTACGTCGCGTTGGCCGCGGTGACGGTGGGCTTGTTCAAGTCGGTGCCGCACGGCTTCGTGCCGGCGCAGGACAAGCAGTACCTGATCGGCTTCGCGCAGCTGCCCGACGGCGCCACGCTGGACCGTACCGAAGACGTGATCCGCCGCATGGACGCGATCGCGATGAAGACGCCCGGCGTCGAGCACGCGGTGTCGTTCCCGGGCCTGTCGATCAACGGCTTCACGAACAGCTCCAACTCGGGCATCGTGTTCACGCCGCTGAAGCCGTTCGACGAGCGCAAGAGCCCCGAGTTGTCGGCCGGTGCGATCGCGCAGAACCTGAACAAGCAGTTCGGCCAGATCCAGGACGCGTTCATCATCATGTTCCCGCCTCCGCCGGTGCAGGGGCTGGGCACGACCGGTGGCTTCAAGCTGCAGATCGAGGACCGTGCGTCGCTCGGTTACGCGGCGCTGGACCAGGCGGTGAAGGCGTTCATGGCCAAGGCGTACCAGACGCCCGAGCTGACCGGCATGTTCTCGAGCTTCCAGGTCAACGTGCCGCAGCTCTATGCCGACATCGACCGCACGAAGGCGCGCCAGCTCGGCGTGCCCATCACCGACGTGTTCAGCACGATGCAGATCTACCTCGGCAGCCTCTACACGAACGACTTCAACAAGTTCGGGCGGACCTACTCGGTGCGCGTGCAGGCCGACGCGGCGTATCGCGCCCGCGCCGAGGACATCGGTGCGCTGAAGGTGCGCTCGACCTCCGGCGAGATGGTGCCGCTGTCGGCGCTGATGAAGGTCACGCCGAGTTTCGGGCCGGAACGCGCGATGCGCTACAACGGCTTCCTCTCGGCCGACATCAACGGCGGGCCGGCACCGGGTTACTCGTCCGGCGAGGCGCAGGACGCGGTTCGGCGCATCGCCGCCGAGACGCTGCCGCCCGGCATCAGCTACGAGTGGACCGAGCTGACCTACCAGGAGATCCTGGCGGGCAACTCGGCGGTGCTGATCTTCCCGATCGCGATCCTGCTCGTCTTCCTGGTGCTGGCCGCGCAGTACGAGAGCCTGACCCTGCCGCTGGCGATTCTGCTGATCGTGCCGATGGGCCTGCTCGCCGCGATGGCCGGCGTGTGGATCTCGGACGGCGACAACAACGTGTTCACGCAGATCGGCCTGATGGTGCTGGTGGGGCTGAGCGCGAAGAACGCGATCCTGATCGTCGAGTTCGCACGCGAGCTCGAGTTCGCCGGGCGAGCGCCGTTGCAGGCCGCGATCGAGGCGAGCCGGCTGCGGCTGCGCCCGATCCTGATGACCTCGATGGCATTCGTGATGGGTGTGCTGCCGCTGGTGCTCGCAACCGGTGCCGGCTCCGAGATGCGGCGTGCGATGGGCGTGGCGGTGTTCTCCGGAATGATAGGCGTGACCGCGTTCGGCCTGTTCCTGACGCCGGTGTTCTACGTGCTGCTGCGCCGCCTCACCGGCAACCGGCCGCTGCGCCTGCACGGCCATGTGCCGAGTGCCGACGAGGCGTTCGGCGGCACCGGCAGCCCGGGCCATGGTGCCGCGGGTGGCACCGTCGCGATCCAGCCGCAGCCGGCCGCGCCGCGCGGCCATGACGAGTGAGCGGCAACGCCGTGCGCTCGAAGGAATGAAGAAGATCATGAAGACGACGACAACAACACGACCGTCCTCCGCGCTGCGGCGCCTCGCGCCGCGGATCTTGCCGCTGGTCGCGGCCCTGGTGCTCGCGGGCTGCGCCGACCTGAAGACCATCGAGCCGCAGGCTGCGCCCGCGGCGCCAGCCGCGTACAAGGAGGTCGACGGCCGCTGGACGCAGGCCAAGCCGGCCGAGGCGCAAGCGCGCGGCGAATGGTGGAAGGCATTCGGCGACCCGGTGCTCGACGACCTGGTCGCTCGTGCCGACCGCAACAGCACCAGTGTGCAACTTGCTGCGTCGCGCCTGAGCCAGGCGCGTGCGCTGCTGCGCTCCGCGAATGCCGATCGGATGCCGCAGGTCGGCGTCAGCGCCGGCGCGTCGCGCGGCAACCTGAACAACACGCCCGGCGACCCGACGCCGGGCAACGTATTCAGCGCCGGCGCGAACGTCGCGTGGGAGGCCGACGTGTTCGGCCGCCTCGCGAAGGCGAGCCGCGCCGCGGCGCTCGATGCGCAGGCGAGCGAAGCGCTGCTGCAAAGCACGCGGCTGCTGGTGCAGTCGGACGCCGCGCAGACCTACTTCACGCTGCGTGCGCTCGATGCCGAACGGGCGCTGGTGCGGCAAAGCGTCGAGGCTTATCGCGACACGCTGCGCTTGACCGAGCGGCGCTACCAGGCCGGCGACGTCGCGGAGCTCGACCTCGCACGCGTGAAGGCCGAGGTCGCGTCCACCGAGGCGCAGGCGCTCGCGCTGGACCGCAGCCGTGCCCAGGCCGAGCACGCGCTCGCGGTGCTGCTGGGCGAGCCGGCCTCGCAGTTCAGCCTGGCCGGCGCGGCCGATGGCGATTGGACCGGCGCGCTGCCGATCGTGCCGCCCGGCGTGCCGAGCACGCTGCTGGCGCGCCGCCCCGACGTGGCGGCCGCGCAGAGCTCGATGCTCGCGGCGCAGCAGCGGGTCGGCGTTGCGCAGGCCGCGTGGTTCCCCGACCTGTCGTTGACCGCCAACGGTGGCTTCGCGTCGAGCGAGCTCGGCGACCTGTGCAAGTGGTCGGCGCGCTCGTGGGGCATCGGCGCGCTGCTGTCGCTGCCGGTGTTCGACGGCGGGCGGCGCGCCGCCGGCGTGCAGGGCGCGAACGCGCAGTGGGACGCCGCTGCGGCGAGCTATCGCGAACAGGTGCTGGTCGCGTTCAAGGACGTCGAAGACCAGCTCTCCGCGCTGCGCCTGCTCACCGACCAGGCGAACGTGCAGGCGCAGGCGGTCGACGCCGCGAGCCGTG
>DATEFR010000251.1:0-14730 GCA_035280545.1 Burkholderiaceae bacterium
CGAAAGGCCGGCGCTGTCCCAAGTGTCCGTGTAGCGCTTGCCCTGGAAGTACGTGTTCTGCTCGGAGAGCGAATGGCTGTCGCTTTGACGAGCCATCAGCAGCTCCATGCCAGCGTTCAGAGCGAAGGACACACAGGTTCCGCGTTCGCCTTGGTCCTTGATGCTGCTCTTGAGGGTCGCCAGATCGACGACCAGCGCGTTGGAACCGACGCCGAGCGATGAGGAGTCAGTCGTGTCGCAGCCTTCGAGGCCGCTTGGGCAATCGTTGCGCGACGCGGCGATCAGCTTCACCTTGAGGTCGGCATACAGCTGCACGAGGCCATCGTTCGCGACGGGAAGCTTGTTCAGCAATTCGGTGCCTACGGCCTGGTACGCGAGGACGGTCCTGGTCACATCGTCCAGCGTGGCTTCGTATGTCTTGTCTTGTCGCGCGTCTCCATACTTGGGCGCGTAGAAGCCGGTAGCTGTCGTGTCGGCGGATTGCTCGAGCTGGCTTGATGAGGGCTCGTCGCTGCTGCCGGAGCCGCCCCCGCCGCATCCGGCAAGTGCAACGAGCAGCAGTCGCGCGAGCATTGAGCGACACGCAGAAGGCAGGCGAAGGTTTGTGGGGCAGACCATGGAAGCGCGGCCAATTGGAGGAAGGCATAGAGAGCGACAAGCGACTAGACGTGCCCCGCCGATCTGTTAGACACAATAGTACTATATTGAACATGAATGTTCAATATTCTTGGCGACTCGCGTGCCAACTCTGACCGCTATATCCGTGGCGCGCGGGACTCGAGGGTTTCCGTCGTGCGAACAGCGGCTTTAGGAAAGGCTGGCGAAGGGACGCTTCTGGCCGTTATGGATAGCTATCCATAACGGCCATCAACGGTCATCGGCGAAGGGCAGCTTCCCAGGTTTCTTCAACACCCTGCGCCACCAGCGCCCGGTGGCCGCTCACAAGCCATTGGCTCGCGCGGGTGCGATGGTGCGTGCGGCGACTCAGAGCCGGCGCCTCGGTGACGACACGGCCAGCACGTCCTTGCCTGCAGCACAATGCCCACCCGCCGGCACGTGGCGCAGCGTCGACAAAAGGTCTGGCGCGGATCGCGCTGGCTTCGGCAGCGCAGGATGGAGGGCAGGCGATGATCGATCAGGACACGCGGTCACTGGTGCTGCAGCACTACCCGGTATTGCGCGAGCTTCCCGCCGACACGTTCGACGTGCTGATGGCCAGCGCCACGTTCATGGCGGTACCCGCGGGCGCGATGATGTTCGATGAGAACCAGCCCTGCATGGGCTTCGCGCTGCTGCTGTCGGGTCGCGCACGTGTCGTCAAGGCCGCGCCCAATGGCCGAGAGCTTCATCTGTACGACGTGACGCCGGGCGAAGCGTGCATCCTCACCAGCAGCTGTCTGCTCGGCAAGTCGACCTACCAGGCTCGTTGCACGGTGCTGCAGCAGGCCGAACTCGTCGTGTTGCCGCCTGCGACGTTCAGGCTGCTGTTCTCGGCGAGCGAATCGTTCCGCGAGCATGTGTTCAGCCGCTACTCCGAGCGAATCTCCGATCTGCTGCAGCTGGTCGCCGCAGTGGCGTTCCAGAAGCTGGACCAGCGCCTGGCGGCGTGGTTGGCAGCCAGGCCCAGCCCGATCCGCATCACCCATCAGTCGCTGGCCGACGATCTTGGCAGCTTGCGGGAGATCATCAGCCGGCTGCTGAAGAACTTCGCCGATCAAGGCTGGGTGCGGCTGGGCCGCGAGCAGATCGAAGTGCTCGATGCGGCGGCGCTGCGCGGCGTGGCCGACCAGGCCATGTAACCTTCCTCACAGACAAGGCCCGCTCGCACGCGAACACTGCAGCCTCCACAACAGGAGCCGAGCATGTCCCTTCGCATCAACGACACCGCCCCCAACTTCACCGCCTTGACGACCCACGGGGTTGTCGACTTCCACACCTGGATAGCAGAGAGCTGGGCGATTCTGTTCTCGCATCCCAAGGACTTCACGCCGGTGTGCACGACCGAGCTCGGCTACATGGCCAAGATCGAGCCCGAGTTCACCCGGCGCAACGCCAAGCTGATCGGCTTGTCGGTCGACCCGGTGGACAGCCACAGCAAGTGGGTCGCCGACATCGAGGAGACGCAGGGCGCGAACGTCAAGTACCCGATGATCGGCGACGTCGACCTCGCGGTGGCCAAGCTCTACAACATGCTGCCCGCCGAGGAGCCGGGCACGTCCGAGGGCCGCACCGCGACGACCAATGCCACCGTTCGCTCGGTGTTCATCATCGGCCCGGACAAGAAGATCAAGCTGATGCTGACCTACCCGATGACCACGGGCCGCAACTTCGACGAGATCCTGCGCGTGCTCGATTCGATGCAGATGACGGCCAAGCACAAGGTCGCGACGCCGGTGAACTGGAAGCAGGGCGACGACGTGATCATCGCCGGCTCGGTCTCCGACGAGGACGCGAAGAAGCTCTTTCCCGAAGGCTGGAAGGCGCCCAAGCCCTATCTGCGCATCGTCAAGCAGCCTGGCTGAACGAGTGCACCGACCGGCCCGGAGGATGCCGCCATGATCGTCGTTCAAGAATTGGCCGCCGTGCCGGTCCTGGGGTCAGTGCCGCACGACGATCTGGAGCGCCTGGCCCGGGCCGCTGGCGATGTCCGGCTCGCCACGGGCGACTACGCGGTCCACGAGGGCGACGAGCGCGCACTGTTCGTCGTGCTGTCCGGCCGCATCGAGGTCACCAAGGTCATAGACGGCATCGAGCGGGTGATCGGCGTGCGCGCGCCGGGTCAGATCTTCGGCGAGGTGCCGATCACCTTTGGCACCCCGTTCCAGGGCAGCTACCGCGCCACCGAGCCGACGCGCGTGATGCACATCGCAGCACGCGACTTTCACGCATTGGCCGCAGCCAACCCGGAGGTGCTGACAAAGGTGGCAGCCTTGGCCAGCGAACGCATCGGTGGCCTGCGCGGCATCGCCACGGCCCCGCCGAAGGCGCGCGCGGTGATGCTCGGGCAGCGCTGGGACGACACGGTGCGCGAGCTGCGAACCTTCCTCGGCCGCAACCAGATCTCCTACGACTGGGTGACGCCCGATGCGCCGGACCGGGCCGCACGCTGGAGCGGACCGGCGATCGCCGACGACGAGCTGCCCGCGCTGGTCTGCAACGACGGCACGCTGCTGCGGCGCGCCAGCTGCCGAGATGTCGCCGAACACCTGGGCTTGCAGACCCGCCCGCGCGCCGCCGGATATGACACGGTGATCATTGGCGGCGGCCCCGCCGGGCTGGCTGCGGCGGTGTACGGTGCATCGGAAGGCTTGCGCACCTTGGTCATCGAGCGCGAGGCGCCGGGCGGCCAGGCCGAGACCTCGTCGCGCATCGAGAACTACCTGGGCTTTCCGACAGGCGTGTCCGGCGGCGAGCTGGCGCGTCGCGCGCACCAGCAGGCGACTCGCCTGGGCGCCGAGATCGCGGTCACGCGCAGCGCGCTGTCGATCGACCCGGCCACCAAGACCGTCACGCTCGACGGCAGCGAGCGCGTGCAGGCCGGCACCATCATCCTCGCCATCGGCGTGGCCTGGCGCCGCCTGGCCACCGAGGGCTTCGAGCGCCTGCTCGGCAAGGGCGTGTACTACGGCGCGTCGCGCAGCGAGGCGGCCTCGACCCAGGGGCAGGACATCCACCTCATCGGGGCCGGCAACTCCGCGGGCCAGGCGGCGCTGTTCTTCGCCAACCATGCGCGCAGCGTGACGCTCGTGGTGCGCAGCGGCGGTCTCGAAAAGAGCATGTCGCACTACCTCATCGAGCAGATCCGCAGCAAGCCCAACATCCAGGTCGCGATCGACAGCGAAGTGACCGCGGCGCATGGGGACAAGCTGCTGTCGGCCATCGATCTGCTGGACCGCAGCACCGGCAGCGTGCGGCGCGTGGACTGCGGCGGCGTGTTCGTCTTCATCGGTGCGGACGCCGAAACGGGCTGGCTGCCCGCGGCCATCGTGCGCGACGAGCGCGGCTACGTCTGCACGGGCGACTCGGTGGCGCGTTCCGGGCGCTGGCACGAGGAGCGCGATCCCTACCTGCTGGAGACCAGCGTGCCCGGCATCTTCGCCTGCGGCGACGTGCGCAGCAGCCCGGTCAAGCGCGTGGCGGCTGCCGTGGGGGAAGGCAGCATGTCCATTGCCTTCGTCCACCAGTTCTTGGCCAGCCTTGAAAGAGGCAAGCGATGAGCACACGCATCACCGTCCTGGGCGCCGGCTTCGGCGGCATCGCCGCTAAGGCCGGCGGCCTGAGGCGAAGGCTCGGCTAGGGAATTTCCCTCGACCTCATTGCCGGAAACCCTTTTCCTTTCTATAAATCGCGCCCTGAGTCGCACAGAAAACCTTTTCTGTTCGGTTCAGCACGGCTCAACACTCGATGAGGAAACAAACCATGAGTGCAACGATGCGCGCCCGACGTGCCACCGCCACCGCCCTTCTGGCGTGTGTCGCCGTCCTCTCGACGCCGGTGCAGGCGGCAGAGACCGTGAGCATGTGGGTCCGTGCAAGCGGCGCCAACGCGGCACAGCGCCTGACCGATCTCTGGAATGCCGGACATGCCGACAAGATCGCCCTGACGGTCATCCCCGACAACCAGATGGTGTCCAAGCTCGCCACCGGCGTGAGGGCCGGCGACGTGCCCGACCTCATCTCATTCGACCTGATCTACATGCCGGACTTCATGCGCGCCGGTTTTCTGACCGACATCACCGACGCGATGAAGGCAGACCCGAACTTCCCCAAGGTCGCCAAGGCCTTCGCCGATCTCGCGACCTACAAGGGCCGCATCTACGGCACCGGGTTCACGCCCGACGTTTCCATCCTCATCTACAACAAGGACCTGTTCCGCAAGGCCGGACTGGACCCGGAGCAGCCGCCGAAGAGCCTGGCGCAGATCCACGAGTACGCGAAGAAGATCCGCGCCCTCGGTCCCGACATCTACGGGTTCTATTTCTCCGGATCGTGCCCGGGCTGCAACATCTTCACGACCTCGCCGATGATGGTGGCCTCGGGCGCGAAGATCCTGCCCGCCAGCGCCGGTGAGGAGCCGTTGGCCGGCACGGGCGTCAGGGAAGTGCTGCAGCTGTTCCGCGACATGTGGGCGGAGGGCCTGATCCCGAAGAGCGCCCAGTCCGACAACGGCTCGAACTTCGTGGCCAACTTCAAGACCGGCAAGATCGGGATCCAGGGGGCCGGCGGCTTCCTGATCTCCGATCTGAAGAAGGACGTGCCGAACATGGACTTCGGCGTCGCCTTCCTCCCGGGCGTCAAGGAGGGCCAGGCCTCGGCCTTCGTGGGCGGCGACGTCGTCGCGATTCCCAAGGGCAGCAAGCACGCGACGCTGTCGCTCCAGTTCGTTCGCTGGCAGCTCTCCGACGAAGCGCAACTCGAGGGCCTCGCGAAGAACAACATCCTGCCATCGCGCACGGACCTGGCCAGCAACAAGTACTTCCAGTCGGAACCGCGGGTCGTCACAACCGCCAAGGCCATCGGCATCGGCTACGTGCCGTGGGTGTTTCACTTCAACGACATGGTCAACAGCGACGCCTCGCCCTGGATTCAGATGATCCAGAGCGCCGTCTTCGACGGCAAGGTGGACGAGTCGATCGCAAAGGCCAAAGCCAAGATGAAGGCCATCGCATCGGAGTGAGAGCGATGAAGCTGCCGCGACGCCTGGTCGGCCTCGCGTACGTCGCACCGGCGCTCCTGTTCGTGGCGGTCTTCGTCGCCTACCCGCTGGTGCGCCTGGTGATGATGTCGACGACCAACTCGTCGCTGCTCGGCGGCGAGGTTTTCGTCGGTTGGAGCAACTACCTGAAGGCCTTCCAGGACGAGACGTTCTGGCAGTCACTGGGTTTCACCCTGAAGTACACGCTGCTCATCACGCCGATCTTGATGATCGGCGGCTTCCTGCTGGCCTTGCTGACAGCCGGCTCCGGTCGGCTGTCGCGCAGCACGCGCGCCATCGTGTTCCTGCCGGTCGTCATCGGCCTGGGCAGCTCCAGCATCCTGTGGGTGGGCCTGCTCGACGAGCAGGTGGGCCTGGTCGGGCGTCTTCTGCACGACCTGGGCCTCGTCGCACAGCCGCCCGTCTGGTTCGTCGATGCCGACCGGGGGTTGTGGGCGGTGATCCTGTCGGTCGTCTGGAAGGTGATCGGGTTCGGCACCCTCCTGTTCGTGGCCGGACTCCAGCGCATCGGCGAGGACATCGGCGAGGCTGCCATGATCGACGGGGCCGGCTACTGGCAGCGGGTGCGCTACATCACCCTGCCCCTCATGGTGCGCACGATGCTGCTGACCACGCTGATCAGCGTCGTCGGCTCGCTGCTCGCCTTCGATCAGTTCTACATCATGACGTCCGGCGGCCCCGGCAACCAGACCTTCAGCTCGGTCTACTGGATCTACCAGAACTCGTTTATCTATTTCAAGCAGGGCTACGGCGCCGCGCTGTCGGTCGTGCTGCTGGCGATCGTTCTGGCGGTCTCCATCGGCCAGATCCTCGTCACGCGCTGGGTGCCCGAGCCATGAGCGCGCCGGGCCGCTCCCAAGCGCGAATCCCGGAGCACGCAGTGCGGAGGGTAGTCCAGTGAGCGCCACGCTGGCGTTGCCGTCGCTGGCCCGGTCGGTCGCGCGGACGGGCCGCGGCAGGCACATCGGCTTCGCGCTGACCTGCCTCGTCGTCATGGCGGTGATGCTGTTCCCGCTGGTCGCGACCTTTGTCTCGTCGATCAAGACCTCGGCCGAGGCCTCTGCGGTCCCTCCCGTCTACCTGCCTTCGGCGCTCAGCCTCGAGAACTACGCCAAGGTCTTCGGCTACCAGGCGGGCCTCGGAACCTACCTCTTCAACAGCCTCGCCGTCGCCTTCCTCACCATCGTGCTGTGCCTGGTGCTGGCTGTTCCCGCGGGCTACGCGCTGGCGCGCCTGAGGGTTCCCATGCGCGAGACGGTCTTCCTGGTCCTGCTGTCCGGAATGATGGTGCCCTACCAGGCGCTGCTGACACCGCTGTACCTGATGTTCGCCTCGATCGGCCTGACCAACACGCACCTGGGCCTCGCCATCGTCCACACGGTGCTGCAGCTTCCGTTCAGCGTCTATGTGATGCGCAACAGCTTCGAAGCGGTGCCACGCGACCTGGAGGAAGCGGCGCTGATCGACGGCTGCAGCAGCTTCCAGATCCTGTGGCGCATCCTGCTGCCGCTCGCGCGTCCGGCGCTGGTCACCGTCGTGCTGTTCGCGTTCGTGATGTCCTGGAACGAGTTCATCGGCGCGCTGATCCTCATGGGCAAGGAGACCCGCTTCACCGTGCCGATCATGCTGGTGGGCGTGCGCCAGGGCCACTTCGGCGCCGTGGACTGGGGCGCGCTGCAGGCGGGCATCGTCGTCTCCATCCTTCCGTGCCTGGCGATCTACCTGCTGCTGCACAAGCACTACGTCGCCGGCTTCCTGAGCGGTGCGATCAAGTGAACGACTCGCACCGCCGCCGCAGCAGCCCGCTCGCCACCATCCGTGACGTGGCCCGGCGGGCCGGGGTCAGCATCGGAACGGCCTCGAAGGCGCTGAACGGCACCGGTCAGCTTCGCGAAGAAACGCGGGCCCGCGTCCTCGCCAGCGCGCAGGAGCTCGCTTTCCGGCCGAACGAGCTCGCCCACAGCCTTCATCGGGGCCAATCGTTCACCGTGGGCGTGATCTCCAACGACAGCTTCGGCCGGTTCGGCATGCCGATCGTCGAGGGCCTCGAGGCGTGCATGACCGACAGCCGGATGTCCGTCTTCATGTGCAACGCCACCGACGATCCGCAGCGCGAGGCCCGCCATGTCGAGTCGCTGTTGGGCAAGCGCGTCGACGGCATCGTCGTCACAGGGCGGCGGGCCGACCGGCGCGAGCCTCTTTGCGGGGCCAGCCCGGGCTTGCCGGTGGTCTACGTGTTCACGCAGACCGACGCCCCGGATGCCTTGTGCCTGCTGCCCGACGACCACGGGGGTGCATTCGCCGCCACCGAGCACCTGATCCGGCTCGGACGCAAGCGCATTGCCCATGTGACCGGGCCCGAGCGCTTCGAGGCGGTGCGCCTGCGTCGCGCCGGCTACCGGGATGCCCATGCCAAGGCCGGCCTGCAAGCCGATCCCGCACGGGTCTTGACCGGTGAGTGGTCGGAAGCATGGGGCCGGGCCGCCTTGCTGCGCCTGTTCGACGGCGAGCAGGCGGCGCCGGATGCGATCTTCTGCGGCAACGACCAGATCGCGCGAGGCATCGTGGACGGGCTGCGCGAGCGGGGCATCGTCGTGCCCCGGGACGTGTCGGTGGTCGGCTTCGACAACTGGGAAGTGCTCGCCGAGGCCGCGCGGCCGCCGCTCACCAGCGTTGACATGAACCTCCAGGAGCTCGGTCGCGAGGCCGGCAGGCGCCTGATCGAGCTGATCGCCGGCGAGCGCCACACCGGCATTCACCGCCTGCCCTGCAGCCTGGTGGTGCGCGAGTCATGCGGCGCGGCATCCCCTTCTTCTTGACGGAGATCCCGACATCATGCGACGTTATTCACCGGTGAGGTTCACCGACGTAGTCTTCGAGGACACGTTCTGGCGCGAGCGCCTGGAGACCGTCCTGACGCGCACGATTCCGAGCCAGTACGAGCGCTTGCGCGAGCACGGCATCCTGGAGTCGCTGGCGGTGCGGCAACCACCGCCGCCGCTGCGCATCCCGCCGGGTGCGCATGGCTTGTCGATGCAGGTGTTCTGGGACTCCGATGTCGGCAAGTGGATCGAGTCCGCGAGCTATGTGCTCGCGCACCGCCGCGATCCGGCGATCGAGGCGCACATCGACGAGATCACCGACTGGCTCGAGAAGGCCCAGTGGCCGGACGGCTACCTCAACTGCTGGTACATCGGCCGCGACCCGGACAAGCGCTGGACCAACCTGCGCGACTGCCACGAGCTCTACTGCGCCGGGCACTTGCTGGAGGGCGCGATCGCCTACGCCCAGGCGACCGGCAGGCGCCGCCTGCTGGACGTCCTCTGCCGCTACGTCGATCACATTGCCAGGACCTTCGGAACGGGCGCGGGCCAGAAGCGCGGCTACTGCGGCCATCAGGAAATCGAGCTCGCGCTGATGAAGCTCTACCACGCGACCGGCGATCGCAAGCACCTCGACCTGGCGGCGTACTTCATCGACGAGCGCGGCAAGGCACCGCCCCACTACTTCGACGTCGAGGCCCGGGCGCGCGGCGAAGACCCGGCTGCGTACTGGTTCGGCACCTATGAATACAGCCAGTCGCACCTGCCGGTGCGCCAGCAGCGCAGCGTCGTCGGGCATGCGGTCCGGGCGATGTACATGTACGCCGCGATGGCCGATCTCGCCGCCGACCTGGCCGACGATGCCTTGCGCGAGACCTGCGAGATCCTGTGGAAGCACGTCACGACCAAGCGGATGTACGTCACGGCCGGCATCGGACCCTCAGCCTCCAACGAGGGTTTCACGCAGGACTACGACCTGCCCAACGAGACGGCCTATGCCGAAACGTGCGCGGCGGTGGCCCTCATCTTCTGGGCGCAGCGCATGCTGCATCTCGACTGCGACGGGCAGTACGCGGACATCCTCGAGACAGCGCTCTACAACGGCGCGCTGTCCGGGCTGTCACGCGACGGAACCCACTACTTCTATCAGAACCCCCTCGCCAGCGACGGCTCCCACACCCGCTGGCAATGGCACACCTGCCCGTGCTGCACGATGAACGTGTCGCGGTTGGTCGCCTCGGTGGGAGGCCTGTTCTATTCGGTCGGCGCCGGGGCGGTGGCCGTACACCTGTACGGCAGCTCGCGCGCGACCCTCACGGTCGACGGCCGCGCCGTCCAGCTTCGCCAGGAGTCGGACTATCCGTGGTCGGGCCGGGTGAAGATCACCGTCGAGCCCGATGCGCCGTCGCACTTCACGCTCAAGCTGCGAATCCCGGGCTGGGCACGGTCGGCGGCCGTGAAAGTGGCCGGGCAGAAGGTGTCCTCGGCCGCGGTCCGCGGCTACGTCGACATCGCCCGCAACTGGCAGGCGGGGGATGTCGTCGAGCTCGACCTGCCCATGCCGGTGGAACGGGTCTATGCGAACCCGCTGGTGCAAGCCGACGCCGGCAGGACCTGCCTGCGGCGCGGACCACTGGTCTACTGCGTCGAGCAGGCCGACCATCTGCAGCCCATCGGCCTGCTTCGGCTGCCGCGGGATGCGCCGTTGGAGGCCGAGCTGCGGCCGGATCTCTTCGGCGGCATCGTCACGATCGTCGGGCCGGCGCGCGCGGCCGGCGGCGACGCTGACGCCCCGCTTTATGCGACACGCCCCTTCGAGCCGCGAGGCGCCGAGCTGACGGCCATCCCCTATTTCCTGTGGAACAACCGCGGAGCGAATCGGATGCAGGTCTGGCTGCCCGAGGCGTGATGCAATATCCGCGCTGCGAGCCGCACATCTGCGGCTCCTGCTCGGACCCGACCACGATGACCGAAGACTTCCCGACCACCTTGGCGGAGTTGCTGCGCCAGGAAGACGAGCTGCAGTTCACTGCCTTCGACGCTGATACCGCGCTCGCGCTAGGCCTGCGCCTGGTCGAGTCGGCGCGACACGCCGGCCAGGCGGTGATGATCGACATCCGCATGGGCGATCTGCAGCTGTTCCAGCACGCGATGCGCGGCGCCACGCCGGACAACGCCGACTGGATCCGCCGCAAGAACAATGTCGTTCGTCGCTATGCGCACAGCTCGTTCTACATGGGCATGCTCTACCGCAGCCGCGGCACCAGCTTCGAGGCGCAGACCGGACTCGATGCGCGCGAGTACGCGGCGCATGGCGGCGCCTTCCCGCTGCTCGTCCGGGGTGTCGGCCCGATCGGCACCGTCACCGTCTCGGGTTTGCCGCAGGCCGAGGATCACGCGATGGTGGTCGCCGCACTGCGGGCCCAGCTGGCCGCCCTCTGACGCGCAACAACCTTTCCCGCAGCCCCCGGGCGAGAGTTTGGGGAATTAAGCCGCCGGGTTCGTCGACCGATAACACCGGTGACCCCGTGGCAATTCGTCCAACCGAGATCGTTCACCCATCATGTCGCTCCATGTGCCGACGATGCTCGTCGCATTGCTGCTGGTGTTCGTACTGTTTGGGGTTTCACTGACGTTCGCGCACCCCTTCTTGCGCGAAAAAACCGAACTGCGCCTCTGGGCCATGGGCACCTGGACGCTGGTGGCCGGGTTCATCCTGCTGGTGGTGCGCGCCTTCATCCCGGAATGGATCGCCGTTCTCGGCGGCAACGGGCTCGTCTTCACGAGCATCTATCTCCTCAGCCGTGCCTTGCATCGCTTCGTGCTTCAACATGAAGCGCCACGCTGGCAGGCTGGCCTTCTGATGGTTGGATGGGCTTGTACCGCGTTGCTGCTCGAGCAACCGTTGCACCTGCGCACCAGCATCTTTTCCTTGCTGCTCGCGGCCCAAGCGGCGCCGATGGTCTGGCTGATCGCGAAGCGGGGCTGGCATGCAGAGGTATCGTTGCGTACGGTCGCCGTCACCTTCGGTCTCGCAGCGGTGGCACTGGTCGCTCGAGCAACGCACGCCATGCTGCGCCCCGACGAATACACAGGTTTCTTTCAGGCCAGCCTTGGCAACGGGCTGACCTACTTGGCCTCGTTCCTGCTTCCATTGGGCGCAGGCTTCGGATTCGTGCTTGCAAACCTCGAGCGCCAGGCACTGCGTTTGAACGAGATGGCGACCCGTGATGCGTTGACCGGCTGTGTGAACCGAGGAGCCTTCGAGGACGCGCTGCGGCAGACGCTGGAGGCTGCACATCGGGCAGCCGAGCCCGTGTCGCTCATCATCATGGACCTGGACCACTTCAAGCAGGTCAACGATGTCCACGGCCATCAAGCCGGGGATGCCGTTTTGCGCGACTGCGCTATCGCGCTGCGTGGCCGCCTTCGTGCCGCGGACACGCTGGCGCGGCTGGGCGGTGAGGAGTTTGCCGCCATTCTTCCCCGTACGGATGCGGCGGGAGCCAGGCATGCGGCAGAAGATCTGCGCAGCGCCGTGGAAGCGCTGGAGATTCCCACATCCGAAGGCGTGCGGCTGCGCGTCACACTCTCGCTTGGCGTGTCAACTGCCGCCCCGCACAGCCAAGCAAGTCACGAACGTCTCTTCGCGCAAGCCGACAAGGCTCTCTATGCGGCCAAGCACAGCGGCCGCAATCGTTCCGAGCAGTTTCAAGCCGCGTAGCGCTCAGGGCTCTCGCGCCGCGGGCCTGCAGCAGGTACCCTTCGCACCAGGGATCAGCCAGACGGAACCACAGAGTCCGAATCGTGCTGCGGGATTGTGAAGCCACTACAGGTACCTGCGGGGAAACCGCCCACTGGGATTGCGACGATCCCGCTGACCTTGCTGGTCGTGCTGCTGAGCACCCGCTTCGGCGGCTTGTTCTCGCTTGCGCCGAGCAACATCTCGGCGTTCTGGCCGGCCAACGCGGTGCTCTTCTCGGCCGTCTTCCCGATGTCGGACTCGCGGCGCCGCACCGCGCTGCTGCTGGCGATCTCGAGCTATGCACTGGCCGAACTCTGGATCGGATTTCCGCTCCTCAACGCGGTCATCTACGCCGTCGCGAACGTCGCCGAAGTCGGCCTGCTGCTGTGGTTGACGCGACGGTCCACAACCGCTTCGCTGGCGTTCGACAACCTGAAAGACCTGGTCACCCTGCTGTGCTTGGCCGCGCTGGCTTCGCCGTTGGGCGGATTGATCGGCGCGGCCGGCGCCGCGCAGGCCGGCGCGCCGTTCGGATCGGTTTTCCTGCGTTGGAGCCTGGCGGACTTCTTCGGCTACTGCCTGCTCGTGCCGCTGGTGCTGACCTGGCCGCAATGGCGGCGCTATTTCGGCTTCCAGTCGCCCTATCGGGCGGCCGAGTTCGCGACCCTGCTGCTCGTGCTGCTGCTGGTCACCGAACTCTCTTCGGGCGCCCGCATCCTGGGCCTCTCGGCCCCCCTCGGGGCGCAGTTCCTGCCGATGCCGCTGCTGCTGTGGGCGGCGCTGCGCTTCGGTCCTCCGGGCGGCGCCATCGCGACCTTCGTGGTGGCGTGTACGGCGTTTTTCGCGACCTCCCGCGGGATCGGCCTGTTCGCGATCGGCACGCCCGAAGACAACGTGAGTTCGTTGCAGCTGTTCTTCGCGTCCCTGGTCGTTTCGGTGATGACGATCGCCAGCCTGAACGCGGAACGCCGGCGATCGCTCGCCGAGCTTCACGAGCAGCGTCGCACGCTCGAAGAGCGGGTCCGCACGCGCACGCTGGACCTCGAGCGCGCACGAGCCGATGCCGAGGCCGCGACGCAAGCGAAGAGCGAGTTCGTGGCCAACATGAGCCACGAGATCCGCACACCGCTGAACGCCATCATCGGCATGTCGGCGCTCGCGCTCGACGGCGATCTGCCGGCGCGCGAGCAGTCCTACGTCCGCAAGACGCACGCGTCCGCCGAGTCGCTGCTTGGCGTGATCAACGACATCCTGGACTTCTCCAAGATCGAGGCCGGGATGCTGACCATCGAGGCCATCCCGTTCGAGCTCAGCGACGTGCTTGGAAACGTCGTCGACGTGGTCGGGCTCGCCGCCGACGAAAAGAGCCTGGAGCTCGTCGTGGCCACGCCGGTGGACTTGCCGAGAGCCCTGGTGGGCGATGCATCGCGGCTGCGCCAGGTCCTGCTCAATCTCGGCAACAACGCCGCCAAGTTCACCGAGCACGGTGAAATCGTGCTGTCGGTCGAGGTCCGGGAGCGTACCGACACGTCGATCCTGCTGCGTTTCGAGGTGCGCGATACCGGCATCGGCATGAACGAGGACGAGCTGCGCAGGATCTTGCAGCCTTTTGCGCAGGCGGACTCGTCGACGACCCGCCGTTACGGCGGTACCGGCCTAGGCCTCACGATCAGCCGAAACTTGGTCAGACTGATGGGAGGCGAGCTCGAGGTGCGCAGCGAGCCGGGTCGCGGCAGTTCGTTCTCGTTCCCGGTTCGCCTCGCGCTGCAGCCCGGGCAGGAGGCGACGGGCACATCGCCAGCTGCCGCCACCGACGATCTGAGCCGCCTGCGTGCCCTCGTCGTCGACGACAACGCGACGGCGCGCGAGGTCATCGCGGCGATGGCCCACCAGTTCGGCATGCAGGTCACCGCGGTCGTCGGCGCCGCCGAAGCCCTGCGCAGCATCGAGCAGGCCGACGCCGCCGGCCTCCCCTACGACCTGGTGCTGCTGGACTGGAAGATGCCCGAGATCGATGGCATCGAATGCCTGCGCCTGCTGAACCAGCCCGAGCGTCGTCCGCGTCATCCGCTGCCCATGGTGCTGATGCTGACGGGCTTCGGCCGCGAGGAGGTGCTGCAGCGTCTGGCCGACGCGCGACTTGCCGTGCCGGGGATCCTGACCAAGCCGGTGACGCCGTCGACGCTGCATGATGCGTGCGCTGCGGCACTGGGCCGGTCCAGTCCGCGAACGCCACGCAGCCTGCGCCGGCATGCGCCGCTCGCGCAGGTTCAGTCGAAACTGCGCAATGCGCGGGTGCTCCTGGTTGAAGACAACGCCTTCAATCGCGAGCTGGCCATTGACTTGCTGAAGAAGGCGGGAATGGCCGTGACCGTCGCGGTCAATGGCCAGGAGGCGCTGGACTGGCTCGGCCGGGCGCAGTTCGACGGCGTCTTGATGGACTGCCAG
>DATEFR010000252.1:0-5732 GCA_035280545.1 Burkholderiaceae bacterium
TGGACTCGCCGGCCTTCATGCCACGCACCGCGGCGTCGAACTGCTCGAGCATCTGGCCTTCGCCGATCAGGAACTGGAAGTTCTCGGCCTTGCCGCCGTCGAACGGCACGCCATCGATCTTGCCTTCGAAATCGATCGTCACGCGATCGCCTTCTGCGGCACCCTCGCCGGCAGCGCGCTGCGCGAAGGTGCGGCGCTGCTTGCGCAGGATGTCGACGGTCTTGTCGATCGCCGCTTCGCCGACCTCGGTCGAGACACGGTCGATCTCGGCGTTCGACAGATCGTTGAGCTTGACTTCGGGGTAGACCTCGAAGGTCGCATCGAATGCGACCTGCCCTTCGGGCGCGCCTTCCTTCTCGGTGATGCGCGGCGCACCGGCCACCCGCAGCTTCGCCTCGTTGACGGCCTGCGAGAAGACCTGCCCGACCTTGTCGTTCATCACCTCGTAGTGCACCGAGTAGCCGTACCGCTGCGCGACCACGCTCATCGGCACCTTGCCGGGGCGGAAGCCGTCGGCCTTGACGGTGCGAGACAGGCGCTTCAGGCGCGACTCGACTTCGCTGTTGATCGTCGCCGTGGGCAGCGTCAGCGTGATGCGTCGCTCGAGCTTGTCGAGGGTTTCAACTTGAACGGACATATTCGAATCTCTCGTCTTTTTGCAATGCTGCTGGTGCGCGGGGCGGGACTCGAACCCGCACACCATCGCTGGCGTCAGGACCTAAACCTGGTGCGTCTACCAATTTCGCCACCCGCGCATGGGGCAGCCGCAGCGCGCGTGACGCGCTGCGGCCCTGTTCGCTTCGTTCGCTTCTCGGCGAATCGAGGATTTTAGCGGTGATTGCTCAGCCCGCGGCGGCCGGCGCGGCCGGCTCGCGCTTGACCCGGAACCACGCCGCGTACATCGCCGGCAGCGACAGCAGCGTCAGCGCCGTCGCGACGATCAGGCCGCCCATGATCGCGACCGCCATCGGCCCGAAGAACGCCGAGCGCGTCAGCGGGATCATCGCGAGCACCGCGGCCGCCGCGGTCAGCAGGATGGGCCGGAAACGCCGCACCGCAGCCTCGACGATCGCGTCCCAGGTCGGCACGCCTCTCTCGCGGTCCTGCTCGATCTGGTCGATCAGGATCACGGAGTTGCGCATGATCATCCCGATCAGCGCGATCACGCCCAGCAGCGCGACGAAGCCGAACGGCCGATTCAACGCCAGCAGCGCCATCGCGACGCCCGCCAGCCCCAACGGCCCGGTCAGGAAAACCAGCACCGAGCGGCTGAAGCTGTGCAGCTGCAGCATCAGCAGCGTGAACATGATGAACAGCATCAGCGGCGCGCCGACCGCGATCGAGCCCTGGCCCTTGCTGCTTTCCTCGACCGCGCCGGCCACGTCGATGCGGTAGCCGGGCGGCATGCGTTCGCGGATGGCCTTGAACTGCGGGTCCAGCTGCGCGGTCACGGTCGCACCCTGCAGCCCTTCGATGATGTCGCCCTGCACGGTCGCCGCGTAGTCGCGGTTCTCGCGCCACAGCACACCCGGCTCCCAGACGAACTCCGCCTTCGCGATCTGCGACAGCGGGATGCTGCGCCCGCTCGCGCTCGGCACGTAGCCGTTGGCGAGATCGGTCACCGCGTTGCGCTCCTCGAGCGGCTGGCGCAGCACGATGTCGATCAGCTTGTCGCCGTCACGGTACTGGCCGATCGTCGTGCCGTTGTTGATCGTGCGGGCGGCCTGTGCGATCGACTGGCTGGTGACGCCCAGCGCGCGCGCCTTGTCCTGGTCGATGTTCAGCCGCAGCACCTTGACCGACTCGTTCCAGTTGTCGTTGACGCCGCGCATGTTGGGGTTCGCGCGCATGATCGCCTTGACCTCGTCGGCATAGGCGCGCACCCGTACCGGATCCGGCCCGACGACGCGGAACTGCACCGGGTACGGGACCGGCGGTCCGTTCGGCAGCAGCTTCGCGCGCGCCCTCACCTCGGGAAACTCGGTCGCGAGCAACTCGGGCAGCTGCTTGCGCACGCGCTCTCGCGCCGCGGCATCTTTCGGCAGCACGATCAGCTGGCTGACGTTGCTCTGCGGGAAGATCTGGTCGAGCACGAGCACGAAGCGTTCGGCGCCGCTGCCTATCCAGGTCGTCACGTGGTCGACGCCGTCGAGCTTCATCACGCGCTTCTCGATGCGCTGCGTGACCGCCTCGTTCGCGGCGTACGACGTGCCCTCCGGGAACCAGACGTCGATCAGGATCTCGGGCCGGCTCGAGTCGGGGAAGAACTGGTTCTGCACCTTGCCCATGCCGGCGACGCCGAGCACGAGCGTCGCGACCGTCGCACCTATCGTGATCCAGCGGTAGCGCACGCACCAGTTCACCAGCGCGCGAAAGCGCTTGTAGAACGGCGTGTCGAACAGCTCGTGCGGCTGTTCCCCGGCGGCGTGCGGCTTGACCTGCAGCAGCCGCATCCCGAGGTAGGGGACGAAATAGACCGAGACGAACCACGAGATCAGCAGCGCCGCGGCGGTCACCGCGAAGATCGCGAACGTGTACTCGCCGACGGTGGACTTGGCGATGCCGATCGGCAGGAAGCCAACCGCGGTGATCAACGTGCCGGTCAGCATCGGCATCGCGGTCGCCTCGTACGCAAAGGTCGCGGCGCGCATCTTGTCGTAGCCCTCTTCGAGCTTGCGCACCATCATTTCGACCGCGATGATCGCGTCGTCGACCAGCAGGCCCAGCGCGATGATCAGCGAGCCCAGCGAGATCTTGTGCAGGCCCACGCCCCAGTAGTACATCACGACGAACGTGATTGCGAGCACCAGCGGGATCGTGATGCCGACGACCAGCCCCGGCCGCCAGTCAATGCGAAAGCGCGGCTTGAAGTGCAGCCCGAGGCTGATGAAACTGACGGCCAGCACGACGACCACCGCCTCGATCAAGACATGCACGAACTCGTTGACCGAGGTCGAGACGACCTTGGCTTGGTTCTGGAACTGATGCATCTCCAGGCCGACCGGCAGATCGGCGCGGATCGTCTCGACCGCCTTGTCCAGCGCCTTGCCCATCTCGATGATGTCGCCGCCCTTGGTCATCGAGATGCCCAGTGCGATCACTTCCTTGCCCTGGTGATGCACCTTGACCTGGGGCGGGTCGACATAAGCGCGCTTGATCGTCGCGATGTCGCCGAGCCGGAAGCTCGCGCCGTTCGCGCGGATCGGGAACCGCTCGAGCTCGTCGACCGAGTTGAACTGCCCGCCGACGCGCACCTGCACGTAGTCGGTCGGCGCGGTGATGGCGCCGGCCGATTCGACCGCGTTCTGCTGGCCCAGCTGCGAAATGACCTGGTTGAAGTCCAGACCCAGCTGCGCCAAGCGCTTCTGCGAGATCTCGACCCAAAGCTTCTCGTCTTGCGCGCCGAAGATCTGGACCTTGTTGACGTCCTTGACCTTGAGCAGCAACTGGCGCACGCGGTCGGCGTTGTCCTTCAGCTCCTGGTAGGTGAAGCCGTCGGCCGAGAGCACGAAGATCGAGCCGTAAACGTCGCCGAACTCGTCGTTGAAGAACGGCCCTTGCACGCCGGAGGGCAAGGTCCCGCGCATGTCGCCGATCTTCTTGCGCACCGTGTACCAGATCTGCGGCATCTCCTTCGGCGGCGACGAGTCCTTGACCTGGAAGATGATCAGCGCCTCGCCGGGCTTCGAATAGCTGCGGATCTTGTCGGCGTACGGCACTTCCTGCAGCGTCTTCTCGAGCTTGTCGGTGACCTGCTCGGCGACCTGCTGCGACGTGGCGCCCGGCCAGAACACGCGGATCGCCATCGCGCGGAACGTGAACGGCGGGTCTTCGTCCTGGCCCAGCTGGAAGTACGCCGCGGCGCCCAGCACCAGCAGCACGATCAACAGGTAGCGCGTCAGCGCCGTATGTTCGAGCGCCCAGCGCGAGATGTTGAAGCGCGACGGCGCCGCACCCGCGTCGGCATGCGCGCTGCCGGCGCCGTTGTCGATGACCGCGCTCACTTGACGCTCACCGGCGTGCCGTTGCTCGCCAGCCCGGCCGCGGCCTGCGACGCACCCGGGTCGACATAGAACTTCACCTTCTGCCCCGGCGTCAGCACGTGCACGCCGGCCGTGACGACGACCTGGCCGGGCGTGAGGCCGGCACCGATCACCGCTTCATTGCCGTCGGCGCCGACGAGTTGCACCTCCTGCGCCTTGACCGTCATCGTCGCCTTGTCGACCAGCCACACGGTGCTGCGGCCACCCTCTTCGCGCAGCGCCGACAGCGGCAGCTTCGCGATGCCGGCGACCTTGGGCAGCTCGACGAGCACGGTCGCGGTCTGGCCGAGGCGGATATCGTTGCCCGCCGCGGCGCCGATGTCGGCCTTGACGAGGAAGGTGCGAGTCGTCGCGTCGGCCGCGGCCGAGATCTCGCGGATCGTCGCCGGCAGCGTCTTCTGCTCCGCGCCCCAGAGCCGCACCTTGAAGCGGTCCGGCGCTTGCGCAAGCTGCTTGATCAGCGCGACCTTGTCCTCCGGCACTGCGAACACGACGTCGCGCGGGCCATCATGCGCAAGCCGCAGTACCGGCGCGCCAGCAGCGACGACCATGCCGGGCTCGGCATCGACGCCGGTGATCACGCCCTGCGCATCGGCCAGCAGGCTCGAATACGCGGCCTGGTTGCCTTGGACGTTCGCCTGTGCATTCGCCTGGTCGAGCTGGGCCTTCGCCGCTTTCAGCGACGTGTCGCGCCGCTCGAGGTCGGCGGAGCTGATGAAGCCCTGATCGCGCAGATCCTTGTAGCGCTTGAAGTCGGCGGCGTTCTGTTCGTAGCTGACTTGCGCGGCCGACACGGCGGCGCGCGCCGCCTCCTGGCTCAGGCGCAGATCCTGCGGGTCGAGTTGCGCCAGCACCTGGCCGGACTTGACCGTGTCGCCGAGATCGGCGAGCCGCTTGACCATCTTGCCGCCGACCCGAAAGCTCAGCCGCGACTCGGTTCGCGCCCGCACCTCGCCCGCGTACTCGGAGGTGCCGCCGGCGCTCTGCGCCGCCACCACCGTCGTGCGCACTGCGCGTACCGGATCAGGCGCCGGCTCGTTCTTCGAACACGCGCTCAGCGCAACGACAACGGCTCCACCGACCAGACCCCACCACGGGGCACGACGCACATCGGGCATGACGAGAACTCGCAAATGACTAATCGGTCAGTAATGTATTCGCCACCTCCGGGCATGTCAAACTGCATCGTTCACGCGAACGATGCCTGGCTACGTGGACAATCGCGCCCGTGAGCGTCGATCACTACGAAAATTTCCCGGTTGCCTCCATCCTCTGCCCGCCCGCGCTGCGGCCGGCCATCGCGGCGATCTATTGGTTCGCCCGGACCGCGGACGACCTGGCCGATGAGGGCAGCGCGAGCGCCGAGACTCGCCTGCAGAGCCTGGCCGCGTACCGGGCCGACCTGTTCGCCGTCGTGGCCGGGCAGGCGCCGTCGCCGCGCTGGGCGTCGGTGTTTGAGACATTGCGTCACGCCATCCAACGGCATGCGCTGCCGGTCCCGCTGCTGGCCGATCTGCTCAGCGCGTTCGAGCAGGACGTCGTGAAGCAGTGCTACGCCGACCGCACGGAGCTGCTGGACTACTGCCGACGCTCGGCCAACCCGGTCGGACGGCTGCTGCTGCACCTGTATGGCATCGCCGATCCCGTCTTGCAGCGCCAGTCGGACGCGATCTGCACCGCGCTGCAGCT
>DATEFR010000253.1:0-7503 GCA_035280545.1 Burkholderiaceae bacterium
TCGCTGGCGCGCATGGAGCACATGCTTGCCACCGGCAGGCCGCTGCGTAACTGAGAAGGGAGACAAACGATGAAGATGTTCAAGACCCTCGTGGCCGGCGCGTGCCTGCTCGTCGGCAGCGCCGCGCAGGCGGAGATCACGATCGGCGCCGTGCTGCCGCTGACGGGGCCGGCCTCGGGCCTCGGCATTCCGTCGAAGAACGCGCTGGCGCTGTGGCCGAAGACGATCGCCGGCGAGCCGATCAAGCTCATCGTCCTCGACGACGCGACCGACCCGAGCACCGGCGCGAAGAACGCGCGCCGGCTCGTCAGCGAGAACCAGGTCGACCTGATCGTCGGCTCGGTCGCGACGCCCGTGGCGGTCGCGATCGCCGACGTCGCACTCGAGACGCAGACACCGCAGTTCGCGCTGTCGCCTGCCGAGCTCCCGCCCGGCAAGGATGCCTGGACCTTCCGCGCGACCAACGCCAACGCTGTGATGGCGCATGCGGTGGTCGGCCACATGAAGAAGCAGGGCGTCAGGACGGTGGCCTTCATCGGCTACAACGACACCTACGGCGAGAGCTGGCTGAAGGAACTGCGCGCGGCCACGCAGCCGGCCGGCATCACGGTGACGACGGTGGAACGCTTTGCCCGCACCGACACCAGCGTCACCGCGCAGGCCTTGCGCGTGACGGCCGGCAACCCCGACGCCATCTTCGTCGTCGCCTCCGGCAGCGGCGCGGCCATGCCCCAGCTCGCGATCGAGGAGCGCGGCTACAAGGGCAAGGTCTACCAGAGCCAGTCGGCCGCGACGCGCGATCTGATGCGCATCGGCGGCAAGTCGGTCGAAGGCACCTTCGTCGTGTCGGGGCCTGCCGTGGCACCCGAACAGTTGCCGGCGACCCATCCGTCGAAGGCCGTGGCGCTCGGCTTCGTCCAGGCCTATGAGCAGCTGTACGGCGCGAACTCGCGCAACCTCTTCGCGGCCGACAACTTCGGCATCACGCTGATCCTCGAGAAGGCGCTGCCGGAGGCGCTGAAGAAGGCCAAGCCGGGAACGCCGGAGTTTCGTGCGGCGCTCAAGGCCGCCGTCGAAGCGATCGGTCCGGTGCTGGTGCCACAGGGCGTCGTGAAGTACAGCGCGACGGACCACTGGGGCTTCCAGCCCGGCGGCGGCGTGGTGCTGAAGGTCGTCGGTGGCGACTGGAAGGTCGAGCCCTGATCGGTCGCGATCGCCGGGGACACCGGCGACGTCTCAGCTGAAGGCCGTGTCCATCCGCTCGAGCAGATCGTCGAGCACGCCCAGCAGCTCGCTGACGTTCACCGGCTTGGTCAGGTAGTGCGACGCGCCGGCTTCGAATGCCGCATCGATCTGGTTGGCAAGGGCGTCGGCCGAGACGATCACGATGGGGATGCCGGCGGTGCGCCGGTCCGCCTTCAGGTGGCGCAGCAGCTCCATCCCGCTGATATCGGGCAGGTGCATGTCCAGCAGGATCAGGTCGGGCAGCTTCTGGCGCACGGCCGCCAGGCCATCGAGCCCGGTGATCGACACCGACAGCTCGACCTGCGGCCGCTGCGCGAGGATGCCGCGCATCACCTCGATGTTGGTCTCGTTGTCCTCGACGTAGTGGATGTGGCGGCGATGGTAGTCGGCGGCCGACGGTGCCAATGCGTCCAGGCCCGAGGGTTGCGTGGCCGGGTTCGGTGCGCACGGCAGGCTCAGGATGAAGGACGAGCCCTTGCCGGCGACGCTCTTGGCGCGCAGCGAGCCGCCCATCAGCTCCGCCAGCCGCTGGCTGATCACGAGGCCGATGCCGGTACCTTCGAGCGTCGAACGTTCGCGGCCGAGCCGGTTGAACGGCTGGAACAGCTCGGCCATCTGGTCCGCCGTCATGCCGAGGCCGGTATCGGTGACCGCGATCTCGACCTGGTCGATGCCCTCGCGACGGCTCGCGATGTGGATGCGCCCGCCGTCGACGTTGTACTTGACCGCGTTGCTCAGCAGGTTGGTCAGGATCTGCTTCACCCGGGTCGCGTCGCCGAGCATGTTGGGCGTGTCGTCGCCGAGTTCCTGCAGGATCAGGATGCGCCGCCGTTTCGCATCGCCCTCGATCAGCGAGACCGAGGCCGCCAGCACGTCGGCCAGGTGCAGCGTGTCGGTCTGCAGGCGCAGGTTGCCCGACTCGATCCGCGACAGGTCCAGCACGTCGTTGATCATCTCCAGCAGGTGCCAGCCGGCCTGCTGGATCTGCACGACCCAAGGTTGTTGCGCCGGCGTCAGCGGGTGCCGCACGTCCAGCTCCAGCAGTTGCGCGAAGCCCAGCATCGCGTTCAGCGGCGTGCGCAGCTCGTGGCTCATGCGCGAGAGGAAATCGCTTTTCGCGCGGTTCGACGCCTCGGCCGCTTCGCGCGCGCGTTCGGCCTCCTCGAGCTTCAGGTGCTCGGTGATGTCCTCGACGACGCCCAGAATGCGCCGCGGCTGGCCCTGCGCATCGCGCAGCAGCGACACCGTGTTCTGCACCCAGATCGTCTGCCCGTGCTTGGAGACGTAGCGCTTGTGGCGCCGGTACATCGGAATCTCGCCGCGCACCAGCTGCGCGGTGAGCTCCTCGTCCTGCGTCACGTCCTCGGGATGGGTGTACTGGGTGGCCGACATCGCGAGCAGCTCGTCCTCGCGGTAGCCGGTCATCTCGCAGAAGCGCGGATTCGTCTGCTTCACGTTGCCGCGCAGATCGGTGTAGATCACGCCGATCGGCACGTGGTTCAGGATCGTGCGGAAGCGCTGCTCGCTCTCGCGCAGCGCGGCCTCGGCGACCTCGCGCTCGTGGACCTCGGCCTGCAGCGCCGCGGTGCGCTCCTGCACCGCCGTTTCGATGCGCCGCGTGCGGCCGGTCACGGTCAGCAGAAAGCCGCCCAGCATCGCCGTGGACAGCAGCCCGACCAGCGCGAACAGCCAGACGTCCGCGCTGTTGGCGCCGGGGATCGCGCTGGCCTTGGCCGAGACGCGCAGTTCCCATTCCCGTCCCGCATAGGGCAGCGTGCGCAGGTTCAGGTAGCTGCTGGTCTGCGATTCGCAGCCGGGCGCTCCGATGAGGCGCTGGCGCGGCTCGACCAGGCCGCGGTCGACCAGGCACAGATTCAGGTAGGCCGGGATCTGCGGCGTCAACTCGCCCATCAGCTGATCCAGCCGCAGCGTCACGAACACCAGGCCCACGGCCTTGTCCGGGTTCGGCGTGTCGCCCGCCGCCCGATGGTAGACCGCCTGGTAGACGACGACGCCGCGCTCGTGGGCCGCCTGCTGGGTCAAACGGAACCCGGCCGTCGCCGCCGGCCGGCCGGTGCGCAGCGCCTCGTCGATCGCACGCCGCGCCGCCGGGATCGAACGCGAGTTCACGCCCAGCGCTGTCGAGTTGCTGTCGATGGGCTCGATGAAGCGCAGCGCGGCAACCTCGTCGTCGCCCGCGGCGATCGAGCCGCCATCGGCCGCTTCCTTGCGGTCGAAGACACGGTAGTCGGCGAATCCGTCGGCCCGCACGCGCGCCTCGAACGCAGGGATGTCGGCGCGTCGCACCCGTTCGAGCCAGCCCATCGCGCGCAGCGAACCCGAGCCCAGCCAGGGCTGCACCGCGATGCGCAGCTCCTCGCGCGTGACGTCGTCCGACGCCATGTAGACGCCGCGCAGCGCCTGCAAGGCCTGCAGCGGCTCGCGCAACTGCGCGCTGACGGCCAGCGACGCGCTCGACGCATCGCGCTCGAACGCCGTCGAAATGCGCTCGCGGTTCCAGCGCGCGACCTGCAGGATGCCCAGCGTCAGCAGCACCGTGACGATCACCAGCGTCAGCCCGACGCTGAGGCGCCGCGGCGCCCAGGCCTCGCGTGGCTTGGCGAACAGCGTCAGGACGATGGGCGTCGCGATCAGCACACCCAGCACGTCGCCTATCCACCAGGTGCCCCAGGTCAACGGCAGCGATGCCGCGGCCCGACCGCGATACCACAGCAAGGCGGTGGCGAACGTCGCGTTGATCAGGCACGAGACGACCGACGCGCCGAGGAAGAACGTCACGTCGCGCGGTTCGGTCAGCGTCAGCGGCTGGCGCACGAATCGCCGGATCAGGGTCGCGCCCGCCCACGCCTGCAGCGTCGCACCGAGCGTGGTCGTCAACGGCAAGGCCCAGGTCGACGGGTTCAGCTGCGGGCCTTGCAGGCTGGCGAGGATGTTGGTCACGAACGCCGAGAACGCGACCGCGATCAGCATCCGCGGCCCGTACATCAGCACGCAGGCGAGGGCGATGCCGGCTGCCGGGTACAGCGGCGTCGAATAGCCCGGTGGAATCGCGAGCCGCAGCGATCCGGCCGCGACGACGAAATACGCGATCGCGGTCGCCGCCAGCGGCACTGCCCAGGGCTCGGAACGCGTGGGGGTCGGGTTCTGCAAGATCGTCGGCGTCAACGTCGGCGCGCCGAGCCTAACACCGTGGCCGGCAACCGGGGTGGCGAATTCGCAAGGCGACGAAAGCCGGCCCCGCCCGTCGTCAGACGTTGAACAGGAAGTTCAGCACGTCGCCGTCCTTGACGACGTAGTCCTTCCCTTCGGCGCGCATGCGCCCGGCGTCCTTCGCGCCCTGTTCGCCCTTGTGGGCGATGAAGTCGTCGAACGCGATCGTCTGCGCGCGGATGAAGCCGCGCTCGAAATCGGTGTGGATCACGCCGGCGGCCTGCGGCGCGGTGTCGCCGACGTGGATGGTCCAGGCGCGCACTTCCTTGACGCCGGCCGTGAAGTAGGTCTGCAGCCCCAGCAGCTTGAACGCGGCGCGGATCAGGCGGTTCAGCCCCGGCTCGTCCTGCCCCATTTCGTGCAGGAACAGCAGGCGGTCCTCGTCGCTCATGTCGGCGAGCTCGGCTTCGGTCTTCGCGCAGATCGCGACCACGGGCGCCTTCTGCGCCTCGGCGTAGGCGCGCAGCTTGTCGAGCAGCGGGTTGTTCTCGAAGCCGTTCTCGGCGACGTTGCCGACGAACATCGCCGGCTTCGCGGTGATCAGGCACAGCGGCTTCAGCACCGCGAGCTCTTCCTTGCTGAACGAGATCGAGCGCACCGGCTTCGCTTCGTTCAGGGAAGCCTGACACTTGTTCAGCACGTCGACCAGGCGTTGCGCGTCCTTGTCGTTGCCGGCCTTCGCGACCTTCACGTAGCGCGCGAGACTCTTCTCGACGGTCGCGAGGTCGGCCAAGCACAGCTCGGTCTGGATCACCTCGGTGTCGGCGATCGGGTCGACCTTGCCGGCGACGTGCACGACGTTCTCGTCCTCGAAGCAGCGCACGACGTTGACGATCGCGTCGGTCTCGCGGATGTGCGCGAGGAACTGGTTGCCCAGCCCTTCGCCCTTGGACGCGCCGGCGACCAGCCCGGCAATGTCGACGAACTCGACGATCGCCGGCACGATGCGCTCAGGCTTGACGATCCCGGCCAATGCGCCCAGCCGCGGGTCGGGCAGCTCGACGATGCCCACGTTCGGCTCGATCGTGCAGAACGGGTAGTTCTCGGCGGCGATCCCGGCTTTGGTCAGCGCGTTGAAGAGAGTGGACTTGCCGACGTTGGGCAGGCCCACGATGCCGCATTTGAGGCTCATGGAATTCGTTCTATGGACAGAGGGCGGGAAGGGGCGAATTTTAGTCGCCCGGCCTACACTGGCCGCTCGATCCCCCACAAGACCCGCCGGAGCCGACGATGAACGACCCGATGAGCCTGCGCCTGACCCTGCGCCCGCACGAGAAGGACCTCGGCGGCGGCTTCATGGTGCGCCGCACGCTGCCGTCCGCGCAGCGTCAGGCGGTCGGACCGTTCCTGTTCTTCGACCACTTCGGGCCCATCGTCGCGAAACCCGGCGACAACCACGACGTACGCCCGCATCCGCACATCGGCCTCGCGACCGTGACCTACCTGTTCGAAGGCGCGATGATGCACCGCGACTCGACCGGCGTCGTGCAGCGCATCGAGCCCGGTGCGATCAACTGGATGACGGCCGGGCGCGGCATCGTGCACTCCGAGCGCACGCCGGACGAGCTGCGCCAGGTCGAGCGGCGCAGCCACGGCCTGCAGCTCTGGGTCGGCCTGCCGGAGGCGTGCGAGGAGGATGCGCCCAGCTTCCAGCACGTCGGCGCGGACCAGATCCCGTCCACGACGGTGGACGGCGTGCCGGTGCGCGTGCTGATCGGCTCGGCGTTCGGGCTCCTGTCGCCGGTGCGCACCTTGTCGCCGACCTTGTATCTCGACATCGCGCTGCCGCCCGGCCGTGCCGCGTTGCAGATCCCCGATGCAGCGCCGGAGCGCGCGCTGTACAGCGTAGACCACGACCTCGAAGTCGACGGCGAACCGCTGCCCGCGCGCACGATGCTCGTGCTCGAAGCCGGCGAGACGCCGCGCATCGCGGCGCCGCAGGGCGCGCGGGTCGTCGTGGTCGGCGGCGCGCCGATCGGGCACCGCTTCATGGTCTGGAACTTCGTCTCCAGCCGCAAGGACCGCATCGCCCAGGCGCAGGACGACTGGGAAGCTCAGCGCATCGGCCAGGTACCCGGCGAGACCGAGTTCATTCCGCTGCCGCCGCGGCGGCCTTGAGTCGCGAGCCCGCGGCGGTCGTGCGGGCCGAGCGCCTGAGCATCAGCACGTTGCCGAGCACCGCCAGCGCGGCGCCGATGAAGGTCAACCCGTCGGGGTGATAGCCCTCGAACGCCATCGAAACGGCCAGTGCGAGCAGCGGCGTCATCACGCCGATCGAGCCGGTCGGGCCCGGGCCGACACGGTCCTGCAAGGTCAGGAAGCAGGCGAAGGTCAGCACCGAGCCGGCGACCGCCAGGTACACCAGCGCGATCCACCATGAGGCGACGGCCGGCAGCGCGAAGCTGCGCCCCAAGACCAGCGCGACCAGTCCGCTGGCCAGCGCGCCGTAGAGCATCCCGTAGCCCAGCGCCGGCCACAGCGGCAAGCCGCGTTCGCGGTTGCGGCTCGCGGTCAGGCTGCCTATCGTCGACAGCAGCACCGACGCGATCGTGAAGATCGCGCCCAGCGTCGTGCGTTCCGAGGCGGCCGCGGTGCCGAACTCGGGCCAGAAGATCAGCGCGACGCCGACGAGCCCGAGCAGGCCGCCGAGCAGGAAGCCACGCGTCACCGCGACGCCGAACAGCAGCAGCGCCCCGACCCCGCTGGTCAGCGGCGATGCCGAATAGCCGACCGCGACCAGCCCCGACGGCACGTGTTGCTCCGCGTGGTAGACGCAGACGTACGAGACCCCGTACAGGAACGCGCCCTGCAGCGCGAACCGCGCATGCTCGCGCACGCCGAAGCGCAGCCGCATTCCGCGCAGCGCGCAGAACGCGAGCACCAGCGCGCCGGCGAGGCCGAAGCGCAAGGTCACGCCGACCTCCGGCGCGGTGTGGCCGACCTGGTAGGTGATCGCGTGCCAGGTCGTGCCCCAGACCAGCACGCAGATCGTGAACAGCTGCCAGGTCGTGAAACGCTGCATGCGGC